>JAFLTX010000001.1 GCA_022509145.1 Muribaculaceae bacterium
ACCCGCGACCCCGACCTTGGCAAGGTCGTGCTCTACCAACTGAGCTATTTTCGCAGTCTGGAACTCTCTCGTTCCCGTTTTAGCGTTGCAAAATTAGTTATAAATTTTAAACTGACAAAATTTTTTGCAGTTTTTTATTCAACTTTCTGCAAGTTTTATAAATTTTCCCCTCCACCCACAGTGAGACGCTATCTGAAAAGGGTCTTTTGAAGCCTATAGTCAACGAGCGCTGAATATCCAAGCTCCGGGGTAGGAGGTGCGGATCAGCGGCATCGACTCTTCCATTTTATCTTTATCCGTCGATGAGGACACCGTGATGAGGTTGTAGTTTTTATTCTTAACTACCTTGAATTTCCCAGCATCTGCGGGATGCTGAGAGATATATTTCTCCACCTGGGCTTGACTCTTGAAAGCGGCTACTACGGCGTAGTATTCCTTAGTTTCTTCGGCTTTTATGATGAGACGCTCTTCCGGTTCGGCTTTTACCGGTTGGGTAGAAACCGCTGAAGCCTCTTCTTGAGTTGCAACTGGTTGTGATTTCTCAGCAGGAGCTTCTGCAGCAGTCTCCATCAATTTGAAATCGGAACCGGCTGTTGTGTTCTCTTTCTTTACCGGAGTTTCCTTTACTTCCATCGGAACGATGGAGGCAGTGGATGAAGAATGAGTGGTAGGGTTAAAGGTCTGGAAGGCCGATATCCCTACAACCAGCACCAGCATTATGCAGGCTGCAATCTTGGCAAATCCTTTATGAATGGGAAGATAATAGTAGCGCGGATTGCGGTAACTATTATATTTGCGATCAG
The DNA here is from genome assembly GCA_022509145.1 of Muribaculaceae bacterium. Lineage (GTDB taxonomy): Bacteria > Bacteroidota > Bacteroidia > Bacteroidales > Muribaculaceae > Lepagella. The sequence continues at coordinate 804 of JAFLTX010000001.1, forward strand.
GATCGTCGTTGGTCACTGTTTCCGGGATGGATTCCGTCACAGCAGAATCGTGCTCCTGCTCCTCCGATACTGTCTCAACCATTTCAGGCTTAAAGATCAGTTTGGGGAGGAAAGATAAGGATTCAGCAGCGGGTATAAATTCCATTTCCCCGTCGAACTTGCGGAGCGTTCCGATACCCGGTAGATCCACTTCGCCGCAAAGCAGCAGCTCGCTTTGAAGCGAACGCATATCGGCTTCCACAAGGTTGGCGGCATCTTCCTGGCTGCTCTGCTCTTTGCGGGCATAGGAATATGTCAAAAGCCCGTCGCGTATCTCCTCATTGGCGATGAAATCTATCTCGTCGGTGGGAGGATAAAGCAAGCCTGCTTCCTTGTCGAAGACGGAATTGATATGACGCATCCTCAGCATACCCAACCCGGGAAGCACGACGGCGCCGTACTGCCTAAGTAATAACATGATATGGGATGCGAGTCTTGTCATGTGCTGATTTTTGGCTCTGATTTAAGAGCAATTGAATTGCAAAATTAAAAATAAATTTGGATTAAAAAAATCTGAAAATGAAGAAAAATTGGTGAAATAATCGCTTTCATCTCATTATTAGGGAGATAAAAATTCAACCTTAAAATGTTAAAAATTTTAGATATCTGGAAGATGAAATTTAAAGTTAAGATGAGGGCACTCCAGAGTCTGAGTGAGATGGTTTCGTGCGATTATATGCCGTCAAAAAGAAAGGTTGAATGTCTACAGGGGAGAATGACAAGAGCGACCCTGAGGCCGCTCCTGCTATTTTTGATTCAGTCTTTTAAGCCTTGAAAATCCTCTTGTAAGGATAGAAGGCATTAAAGGCTTTCTTGTTGAAGACGTTTTATTTTGAACGCTTCTTGTAGTTTTCAAGACCCTGGTTGAGGAAGGCCTTGTAGCCCGGCACGTCTTCTTTGTAAACGAACGGAGCTGCAAGCGGATGTCCGTCGCCGTCTACAAGCACGTGGAACGGCTGAGCGTTTGCACCGAATTTGGATCGCTGCAGGAAGCTCCACTTGTCGCCGTAAGTGCGGAGAGTACGCTGTGTGCCGTCTTTCTCAATAACCTTGATGGGCTCGGGAAGGGCTTTCTTCTCGTCGACCATAAGAGTTACGAGGATGTAGTCGTTGTCGATGGTCTGCTTGATGTCGGGATCTGTCCAGACTGCGGCTTCCATCTTGCGGCAGTTCACGCAGCCGTATCCCGAGAAGTCGAGCAGAATCGGTTTGCCGAGCTGACGGCTCAGAGCTATACCTTCGTCGAAATCGTCTACCTGCGCTGCCACATCGCCTTCATACAGCGAGAAGTCCTGGGTGCTCAACGGGGGAGAGAATGCGCTTATCGCCTTGAGGGGAGCGCCCCAGAGGCCAGGCAACATATAGATTGCAAACGCGAAGGAGATGCATGCCAGCATAAAGCGGGTCACACCTGTCTTCTCCACTTTGTCGTCGTGCGGGAAACGGATCTTGCCGAGCAGATATACACCGAGGAGCGCGAAAATCACGATCCAGAGCGAAACGAACACTTCTCTGTCGAGAATTCTCCAGCCGTAAGCCAGGTCGGCCACGGAGAGGAACTTGAGCGCGAGGGCAAGCTCGAGGAAACCGAGCACCACTTTCACAGTGTTCATCCAGCCGCCGCTCTTCGGCATGGCCTTGAGCATCGTTGGGAACATTGCAAAGAGGGTGAACGGGATTGCAAGCGCCAGGGCGAAGCCAAACATGCCCACCGCCGGCGAGATAAAGTTGCTGGTCGAGGCTGCCTCTACCAGCAGGGTGCCGATGATGGGGCCGGTGCAGGAGAATGAAACAAGCACCAAGGTGAAGGCCATGAAGAAGATGCTCAGCAGACCCGTGGTTGAGTCTACCTTTGAGTCCATCTTGTTGGTCCAGGAAGCGGGGAGGGTGAGCTCGAAACCGCCCATAAACGAGATGGCGAATACCACCAGCAGCAGGAAGAATATGATGTTGAAGAGAGCGCTGGTCGAGAGTTCGTTCAGTGCCGAGGCGCCGAAGATGGCGGTTACAGCGAGTCCGAGCGCCACATAGATCACGATGATCGAGCAACCGTATGTAGCGGCCTTTTTGATAGACTCTTTCTTAGTCTTGTTCTGCTTCAGGAAGAAAGATACCGTCATCGGGATCATAGGCCACACGCAAGGGGTAACCAGAGCGATGAGACCGCCGATGAAGCCGGCTATGAAGATCCAGAGAAGAGAACGTCCCTGCTCCTCGGGATCATCTGAAAAAACCTTGAATTCAGCCTCTACGTTGTCCCAATAGTTGTCAGCGTGTACTCCCGACAGGTTCGGTTCCGGGAGGAGTGTTTCCTCGCTTTGGAGCTCGTCGGTCATCTCGGCTATCTCGTCAGCCTTTGTGGGCTCTTCCACGGTCTCCTCAGTGCCGCCGAAGGCGTCAAATTTACCTTTGAGCGGGGTTTCCGAAGCGAGCTGCACACATCCGCTGTCGTTGCACGCCTGCCCTTTGATGTCAACGGTCAGACTCCAGTTCTTGGCCGTCGGTTCGAGCTTTTGGGTAAACTTCACCTTGCCGGCATAGAAATATTGATCCACGCCGAAGATGTCGTCAAACTCTTTTTCGTAACTCTTGTTTGCCTTGAAACCGCCCACTGGCTTCACGCCTTTGGCGTCATAAATGGTGAATACCAGAGGGTTGCTGCCGCCGGCAGGGTTGTTCGGGGCATACATGTGGTATCCGGCGTCGATAGTGGCTTCAGCCTCGATGGTAGGATGGTCGGTGTTGTCGTTGACAATTTTGACTGTCCATTTCACCGGCGATTGGGCCATCATTGCGGCGAAGCAGCAGATGGAGACGCCGAGCGTCAATAAAAATCGTTTCATAAAAATCCTTTCTTCAAAAAGAGGGATGAGTCAGGTGATAAATTTAGATTCGTTGCGAGGGGAGAGTTATAGGGATGAGATGCCCTGGGAGGGCATCTCATGATAGTTCGTCAGAATGTATAGTTGTAGGTCAGCGAGAGGCCGTTGGTTGCGGGCACAAGGCGGCAGACACCACCCGAACAGTCATAACCGCTGCGGGTACGGCCGTAAGAGAGCGAGAAGCGGTTGGCCTTATAAGTATAGGTAACCATCGCCTTGTAATAGTTCTTGCGGTCTGAGAGCCATGCGCCGTCTACCTTGCGGCTGTTGTTGTAGGTGTCAGTGAGGGTCACCATCCAGTGGGGGGCGAACGAAATCTCCACCAGAGCTCCCATCCAGTCGCCTTCGTCGGCTTTTGTGGCCAGATATTGGAGCTCCCATCTCAGCTGCACCTTTTTTGCCATTTTCCATTGTCCTTCCACTACGGCCACGTTGGTGGTCATCATGCCGCCGTGTCCCTGCAGTACGTAAAGATTGAATTTCTGGAAGAGGTAGAAGAGTGAAAGCGAGAAGTCTTTGGTGAGTTTCTTTTTGATCTCCACATTGGCGTCGGCATAGTAAAGAGAACCGATCTGCCAGTAAGCGGGGCGATATCCGTCGCTGCCGGGAGCCGCCTTCTGATAAGCTACGGAAGGCATGTGACCCAGTCCGGAGATATAGCTTGCCGAGACGCGTACGTTGGTGCCGTACTTGCCGCCGAGAGCTGTTCCGCGGGGGAAGAGATGTCCAATTTCAGCCTGGAAGGCCCATTCGCCGTCGCTTTGGGTAGCATACGAGTAGAGGGCTGCCAGAGTGTAGGTCTGCGTCATCGAGAAAGCCGGCAGGTGGTTGATGTTGCCGTTTCCTTGAAGGTCATTCTGCATACGGTCTGAGAGGAAGCGCATGTTCTGGCTTCTCTTTGCCTGCACGAAAGCCGACGTACCTTTCTTGGCATAAGATACGGTGAGGAGCTCGGCATGGCCGTTGCCGTAGGTGAAGTTGTTGTAGGCGCAGGGATCTTCGCTCTTGTATGCGCCCTCGGCAAGTATGTTGACGTTTTTGAGGCGCAGTTTCAGGCGGTAGTCGAAGGCTGCCACCGTCTCGGGGAAGTAGAGCTTCATCAGCTCGTCGGCATCCCAGAGGTAATAGTTGGTCTGCGACTGCGATTTCCCTACATACGAGACCCCTACGTTCACACCATAATTATAATTGAATGCCTTTGAGAAAGTCTCGTCGATCGACCATTCTGCATCGCCGCCCCAGATGATGGCGGGGTTGTGGTGCCAGTAGTAACGCTGGGTACCGCCGAGAGCCGTTAGATAAAGACCGGAAACGGGGTTGAGCTTCAGTCTGCCGCCGCGTATCGAGTTGTCGATACCCATGTTGCGCTCGTTGTAGGCGCGGAGGATAAGTCCGGAGCCGAACTGCTCGTAGAAGTCGCCGGCGGTGAGCTGGAACCATTTATATCTACCGGTTGCCCAAAGGTATGGAACGCCCCATCCTGCATATCCGGGAGTGTCGTAGAACGCCGGCAGCGGCCATTTGGCAAACTCGAAGCGTCCGCCCAGAGAGAGGTAGGGAGCTGTGATGGCCAGGTCGAAATAAGTGTTGTTGAGCACCTTCTTTCCGGCGTATCCCTGGTCGGCTGTTAGGTCGTCTTTAATCGGGAAATGGAATTCAGTCTGCACGGCTCCGTTCACTCTTATCTGTTTCCACCAGCTCGGAGCCTTCTCGGCCTGTGCTGAGGCGGTGGAGTAGCCGTCTACCGATATTTGGGAAGCAGGGGATTCGGCTTCAGATGATGCCTGGGCTATCGCTTGCGATGCAGCTTCGGCAGCGACAGGCGCCGTTGCCACACCCTCGGCGTTGCTTTCTGCTTCCGTCTCTGCTGCGGAAGCCGGTAAAGCTACAAAGGCGGCCATAAGCATGGCCGCCATTATATGTCTGTCTGTCAGATGTTTCATTTTTTCATAGCCTTTTTAACGGCCTCCAAAATTTCTTCTTCACTTCCGTCTACGTAACCTTGGTGGTTCCAAACGATGTTGCCGTCGCCGTCAACCACGAATACGTGGGGAGGATCGCTAACGCCCATCTGGCGCTTGAACTCGCTGTTGGCATCGAGCAGAACGTCGTAGTCCCAGCCCATGCGGCTCACGATCGGTTTTACCTTCTCTACGTCTTGAGCCTGGTCGATGCTTACGGCCACTACCTTTACGCCGGTTTCATCCTGCCAGTCGTCATAGACTTCCTTGATTGCGTTGAGCTCTCTGATACACGGCTTGCACCATGATGCCCAGAAGCTTATCACTATGGGATTGCCGTCGTTGTAAAGCTCGGCAGTGTCTATCGAACGTCCGTCGATGTCTTTCAGCATCACCGAGGGGATTGCGGCCGAGGCCGTCATCGCGCCGGCCAGCAACATTGCGCAAAATAATAGTTTCTTTATCATAATCTTTGATATTAGATTTATTTCATTTTTAATAATATGACTTCCCGCGGGCTGCAAGGTTTAAAGTCAAATTCACATTTGTAGAGCGATCCGATTACAAATTTATGCAAATTTAGAAAAAAATCCTAACATTTTAAATAAATATAATTCCAAAACGTCACAAAATCGCCGAAATCAGGATTTATTCGTCTACCTCCATGGAGCTGCAGCGAAATGAGGGGCCATCGTTATAGAGGCTCGTCGCCTTTGTGTGGAGGGCGAGGGGGAGAGGTCAGAGCCATTTCTTGTATTTGAAAAACCAGAGGGTCAGCACCGAGAAGATGAGCATCAACGTTATGGCGAAGATGTAGCCGAGAGGCACGATTGCTCCGCTTTGGAGAGTCATCTCCCAATCCAGCTCAGGCATGTATTTGAAATTCATGCCGTAAAGAGAAGCTACCAGAGTGGGAGGCATGAACACCACGGCCGCCACCGACAAAATTTTTACAATCTCGTTCTGCTCGATGTTGATGAGGCCCAACGCGGTGTCTTGCAACGAATCCAATCGCTGAAAACTGAAATCGGAATGGTTGATGAGCGAATCGATATCTTTCAAAATCAGCTGGAGCCTGTGTTGCAATTTTTGCGGAAAACGTGCCGAACGCCTTATCGAGATAAGCACTCGCTGGAGGTCGAAAATATTCTCTCTCAAGGTTATGATCTGCTCTTGCAACTGGCTGATCTTCTTGATTATATATTTCCCTATCCGGTCAGACTCGCTGATCTCTTGCGACAGTTGTGAAATCTGGGCTGCCATCAGTTCCACCATGTCGGCCTCGCGGTCGATATGGGCTTCAGTCAGAATCACAAAGATGTCGAATCCTGACGAATTCTTATCCTTCTCTATCTGGATTCGCCGAGCAGTCTCGGTGAAAACGTCGCAATCGGTATGCCGAATGGAGACCAAAATCCCATCGTCGGTCACCACAAACGAAATAGGCTCAACAGTCAGTTTGTCTCTGTTTCGCTCGATGAAATTAAGGTTGGCCACAATGCCGCTTTCCGTCTCGAAATATTTGGAAGAAGACTCAATCTCCTGGGCTTCCTCCTTTGAAAGAAGCTTGATGTCGAGCACTTCCTCTACGGCCTCTTTCTCACCGTCGTATTCAGTGAAAACGTCGACCCAAAGCATATCATCGCGCTTTGCTTCTCGCAGAGCGGCTTCACTGACGTCTGTGGCAAATTCGTTATGCCGTAGATAAAGATTGATCATTTCGCAACTTATTCAAGCAGCAGCGCAGCCGAGAGCTCCAAGCGCGGATAATTCAGCAGTTCCTTGAGCTCGTCTTCAGCGCCGCGGTAATGAGGATGTCGCAAAATTACATCAATTATTTCATTCTCAGTATATCCCTCGAACATTTTTTTGTCGGTGCACCCGATTTTCTCCAAAATATCGTGCACGTTGAAAATCCGCACCATTCCGTAAGAATAGGCCGATGCAGCGGAATCGTATGGAGAACTGCAAACCGTAACCCCTCTTTCAGGCCAGCGGTGCCCTAACTCAGAGAGCATCGCATCAGCCGCTTCTGCATTTTCGGCAAGAATCTTCTTAACGTATACATTCTCATGGATATCGGGGTTCACTTCCGCCATAAAGAGCACACCCTTGACGATGCCGTTTGCGAGAGCCACAAACACCGGCTCATTAGAAATAGAAGCTTCCCGCAGAACGACCTCCCAATCGCGCCGAGAATGATAGAGCGTAAAGAGCTCCGAACCGTTGCGGGAACGTTCCTGAGCTTCAAGAAGATAATTCACAATCTCCTTGGTTTCAGCTCCTTCCAAGCGCTCTACCGCCACGCCAGTGTTCTCCGGGCCGAATTTATGCCCCGTGACATAATGATTCAGCGAGCAATAGAAGCCGTCTTTATACCCCCGCGCACGATAATAGGCACGCAATTCATCGCTTTGCGGGAGCAGGAAGGTGAAGTCGTAGCCCATCTCCCTCGCCCTGCTGTCGATCTCCTGGAGAAGACCGGTCATAAGCCCTCTGCGGCGCCCTTGCGGAACGGTGGCCAGTCCGCACAGATAGAGGCCTCGCAGCGTGTCGCGGTCATTCTTGAATTCATACGGCACGCCCATCAGCGCTGAAGTCAGCGATTTTTCACCGGCCTTTGCGCTAAGAGCCTCGTTGAAATAGCTGTCAAACACCAGCGACACGTATTGCTCCGTGTCGCCGAAGGTTGCGGTCCAAAGCCGCATGTATTCTTCCTTAAATTTCATTCTTTTTCCGTTACATAAAGCCTATACCTTCTTGGTGCGCAGAAAGGAGTATCCGAAGCGCTCCGTGGCGGCGCGTTCGAGTTCCTCCCTGAATTGAGGAGCGGCCACGGATATCAGCAACCGTGCGCGCTCCCCGAGGTCTTTCCCGCGAAGGTCCACGCAGCCGTATTCCGTCACCACATAATTGGTCTGAAAACGAGTGGTGACCACACCGGCTCCCGGGGTGAGGGTGGGCACGATCTTATTCACGCCTTTGTTGGTAGTCGAGAGCATGGCGATGAACGAGCGGCCTCCCTCGCTGCGCGACGAACCGTATACGAAGTCGTGCTGGCCGCCAACGCTCGAGAAGATATAAGTGCCGATCGAGTCGGCGCAAATCTGCCCGGTGAGGTCTATCTGAAGCGCCGAGTTTATCGACATCACTTTCGGATTCTGACCTATGATAAAGGGATTGTTGGTCCATGCCACATCCTTGAACAACATGTTTTTGTTGTAGTTCATGTAGTCATAGAGGCGTTTGGAACCCAAGGCCAGGGCAGCCACAGAGACTCCTGGCATAACCTTCTTCTGGCTGTTGTCTATGACGCCCGACTCCAGAAGGGGCATCACACCGTCGGTCATTGCCTCGGTATGGAGGCCGAGATGGCGATGGTTTTTGAGCGCGCCAACTACGGCGTTCGGGATGCCGCCCACGCCGATCTGCAGCGTGGCTCCGTTGGGAATTCTCTCAGCTATCGCCTCGCCGATGGCCGTTTCCTCAGGCGAAGGAGCCACGGTGGGCACCTCCACCAGCGGTTCATCCACCCAAACGCAGGCGTTGAGCCGGCTTATGTGGACAGTGCTGTCGCCGTAGGTGAAAGGCATGTTGGGGTTGATCTGAGCTATCAGAACGCTGGCACATTCCACAGCCGAAGTGGCAATGTCGCCCGAAACGCCGAAGCTCACAAGTCCCTCTTCGTTGGGCTCCGAGCAGTTGAGCAGCACGGCGTCGATACGACACGTGCCGTCTCTGATCAGTTCGGGCACCTCGCCGAGAAACCGCGGGATGAGCGACCCATATCCGTCGTTGATATACTGGCGAACGGAGTTGTTGGTGAAAAACGATTCCACCATGAAACTCTCCTTGAGCGCCGGGTTGCAGTAGGGGGCTACTCTCTTGGTAACGCCGAAACCGCTGTAGAGCGTGACGTCTCTCAGTTCGGGCGCACGCGCCGTCAGAGCGTCAATAAGCGTCTCGGGTGTCGACGTCGACCCTTGGATATACACGTGGTCGCCGCTCTCAATCAATTTTACGGCCTCTTCGGCGCTTACAAATTTTATTCCGGGTGTCATCTCAATGCGTCTGTTTGAATTCCTTAAGCCGTTTTCCAAGAAGGTCGAAGTGCTCTTTGTCAGAGACTGTCGACACGGTGATTCTCACTCCCTGCTGGCGGCTGCCGGTGCTCGGAAGCGATATGGTGGAGACGCCGTGGCGAAGCAATTCCTTCTGGAGCTCCTCGCCGGACATGTCGCCGTAAGAGGCAGTCAGGAAGAAGCCGTCGGCTATCTCTCGGTCGCCGTCGTATTTGTATACGAGTTCAAAACCGTTGTCGGCCAGAAGCTGCTTGATGAGGCCTCCGCGACGCCCGTATTCGCTGCAGTGGTCCACGAAGTTGAGCCTTCCGGCCACAGCCTCGCCCATCATCTTTGCAAGCCCGTGCTGGGCCGAATGGGTGGCACCCGACGAGCAACAGTAGAGCACACCATATATATAGGCGTCGCCAAACTTAGGCATCTCGAAAAACTTCTCGAAGTAGTCGTAGCGCCTCTCGTAAACCTCCTTGCTCATGCACACCACGGCAATCCTCTGCCCTGCGTAGCTGAAGATTTTCGAGGCGGAGATAAGAAGGATATAGTTGTCGGTATATTTAGCTACCGTGGAGATGTAGGGAGGCTCGTAGGGGTGACCGAAATCCTGCCTGAAGTCCATTCCCATATAGGCGAGGTCTTCAAGGATTATCACATCGTATTTGGTTGCCAGACGGCCTATGATCTCCAGCTCTTCGTCGGTGAGGTTGGTCCATGCCGGGTTGTTGGGATTTGAATACAGCATTGCCGTAATGCGGCCGGTCTTGAAATACTCCTCGAGTTTCGCCTCCAGCTTTTTACCGCGATAATTATAGATGTCAAACCCCTCGAGATTGATGCCCAGCAGTTTGGCTTGATGTCTTTGTGCCGGAAATCCCGGGAAGAGCATAAGCAGGGTGTCTTTCCCCGGCAGGCGCATCTTGAGGAGCTGCAGCAGGGTGAAGCTGGCCTGCATCGACCCGACTGTCGGAACGATGCAATGCGGCGGCACATCTACGTCTAAGAAGGCCTTGACGAATTCCGAGGCGTTCTTGGTAAGCTCCGGCAGCCCTGCGATGTTCGGGTATTTTGAGGCCACGCCGCTCCTCAGGGCTTCGATTTCGGCCTCAATTCCCACTTGCTCGGCAGGGAGGCCGGGATTGCCCAACTCAAGGTGTATCATCTCCTCGCCGGCTTCCTCCTGCAGCATCCAGGCCAAAGAATTGATCTGCCTGATGGTGGCGCTGGTTATGTCGGGGATGTCGAGCCTGCGCAGCGACTCCTCCAATATCTCTTTACTTATGGGAAACATTTTTTAGTTGTCAGTTTTCAGTTTTCAGATGTCAGATTTTAAGGTGTTTAAGGTGCTTAAGGTCTTTAAGGTCTTTAAGGTCCTTAGGGTGCTGGAGGGGAGATTTCTTCCTCCTCAGGATTTGTGGTTGAGGCCTGCGCGGAAGGCTTTGAGATTGCTCTCCACGATGGCTTCACCCTTGCGGGAAAACACGTTGCAAATCGCCTGCTCGAGTTTCTCCACGGGCATCCCCACATAGGGAGCGGCTGCGCCCAGAAGCACCATATTGGCTGCTCTCGCCGAGGCCACTTCCTTGGCCACGGCATCCATGTCAAACGCCACCACGTTAGGGAAGCGCCCGAGCTCCTCTTTTATCGCCTCCATATCGGGGTAATCCGGGATGTTGACAAAAGGAGTGGTGTTGGTTACGATCCATCCGTTTTCTGCCAGATACGGCACATAGCGCAGCGCCTCCATCGGCTCGAGGCTGATGATGAGGTCGGCCTCGCCAAGCGGTATCAGGTCGCTTGCTATGGGTTTGTCGCTTATGCGGAGGTTGCTCTGCACGTCGCCGCCGCGCTGCGACATCCCATGCACTTCGGCTTGCTTGAGCCGCAGCCCGTCGGCAAGCGCCGCCGAACCTATGATGGTGGCTATCGAGAGAATTCCTTGTCCGCCTACTCCTGCGAGAATTATATCTGTTTTCATGGTTTTTTCTGCTTCATGGGTTATGATTTCTTGTGGCGACGTGCCGTCTGGATACATTCACGCCTGCTTATTATCACTGAAAGTCCTTTATACTCAATTTCCTCGCGGAAGAGCTTCTTCATCTCTTCAACGTTTTTCGGCAGAGACTCGATGGTGCGCAGATGCTCCTGCGGCACACCGATGCCGAGGCAGATCTCCTCGAGCTTCCCGGTGCCCTGCGAGTCCTGACCGCCGGTCATGCCGGTGGTGAGATTGTCGGAGATGATCACCGTGATGGGCGAATTCTCATTTACGGCATCGAGCAGGCCGGTCATACCCGAATGGGTGAAGGTAGAGTCGCCTATGATGGCCACAGCCGGATGCTGCCCGGCGTCGGCTGCGCCTTTCGCCATCGTAATCGAGGCACCCATGTCAACGCAGGTGTCTATGGCGTTGAAAGGCGAGAGGAATCCCAGTGTGTAGCAACCGATGTCGCCGAATACTCTCGGATTCTCATACTCTTCGAGCACACCGTTAAGGGCGGCATACACATCTCTGTGGCCGCAACCTTGGCAGAGCGCCGGTGGACGGGGCATCACTACCTGCGATGCAGCCCTGCCGCCATGGCGACGTACGCCAGAGGCATCCACTCCGAGCCGTTCACTAAGCGTTGAAATTGCCTTCGAAACAATCTCCGGGTTCAGCTCTCCGCTCAGCGGGAGCTCGCCGGTCATCTTTCCGTAGATCTTCGCTCCACGGTCGAGTGTGCCGCGTAGCTGACGCTCGATCAGAGGTTGACCCTCTTCCACTACCATCACGTTCTCGCATTCGTCAAACAGGCGTGCCACCAGTTTCCCCGGCAACGGATATTGCGATATTTTCAGCACGCTCACGTTCGGCTCGCCTTCGTATGCCTCTTTTACATAATTGTAGGCTATGCCGTTGGTGATGATTCCGAGGCGCTTCTCCTTACCCTCCTTATATATATTAAAAGGTGAGGATTCGGAATCTGCCTCGAAATCTTTCAGATCTTTGAGGAGCTGCTTGTATCGCGCGCGCGACATCGCGGGCATCAATACCCACTGCTTCGGATTCTTGGGGTAGTGGAGCTGGTTTTCGGGTGACGCCGTCTCGTCGGTTTCCACCACGGCTCGAGAATGGCTCAGACGCGTAACGAGCCGGAGAAGCACCGGTATGCCGCGCTTCTCGGAAAGCTCGAACCCGTAGCGGGCCATGTCGTAGGCTTCCTGCTGATCCGAAGGCTCCAGCACGGGGATCAGGGCGAAGTCGCCATAGAATCGGGAGTCCTGCTCGTTTTGCGAGGAGTGCATCGACGGGTCGTCGGCAGCCACTACGATCAGACCGCCGTTGGCGCCAGTCATCGCTGCGTTCACAAAAGGATCGGCAGCCACATTCAGGCCCACATGCTTCATACAGGCTATGGCTCGCTTTCCACAGAACGACATGCCCAGAGCTTCCTCAACGGCCGTCTTCTCATTGGTGCTCCAATGGGAGTGGATGTCGCGCTCCGAAGCTACAGGATGCGCCTGAATAAACTCTAAAATCTCGGTGGAGGGTGTGCCGGGGTATGCATAACCGCCAGACAACCCTGCATTGATTGCTCCCAGGGCAAACGCTTCGTCGCCCAACAGCAATTGTTTTCTTTTCATGGTATGGTTAGATTTGCTGAGCCTCCGGGGCATATCCCCGAGGGGCCGGTAATATCTGCAAAGATAAAAATTTTTCTTTGAATTGACAAATACCCCCTCAACCCCGCCTTTTTATAAAGGAGTGTTTAGCTTTCTATTGCTTCAATTTCACAATCCAGCCTCTTTTCTTCCCCTCAGGTCTTGCTATATATCCCTTCCTTTCCAGATTCTTGACCTGTTTCTGAATTGCCGATCGATTCATATTGAGCTGTTGAGCTATTTTAGTCAAAGAAGCAGTAGGGTCTGTTTTTAGAATATTTAAAATCCGCGAGGGTGTGGGAGTTGAAAATTCAATAATCTCTCCATCATACCACCATTTCAACTCCTTGTTGCCGGATAAAAATTCCATAATGTCGTAAATATGCGACACCATTGCTTTCTCCAGATAATCGGCAAAAGGTTTTACCTGAGATAAAGTGGCGTGCGCGCCTTCAGAAGGAATCGGTCCGGTAATGGTATCTGTCAGCGCCAAAGCATTCAGATAACCTTGCTTCTTTGAAGAGCGGATTACCAGCATCGGCCACCCATGACGTCGTAAGATGAAATTAACCATCAGACGCGCGATACGGCCGTTGCCGTCTTCAAACGGGTGTATCCTGATATAGCGGTAATGAAACAGGGTGGCAATCTGGATCGGTGTCAAACTTTTCTCCTCCACGGCGCGATTATACCACTCAACCAAATCGGCCATCAGCGCCGGCGTCTCTTCCGGAGAGGCATATTCAAAGCGTTCTCCGGTGGGTGTGATTACGGAATTGGGACGTGTTTTGTAGCTTCCGGCATGCACCACGTAACTCGAGGTTTCGCCCCCGGGAAGTGTGCGGTAGACAGTGAAATCTTCACGAAGCATCACTCGATGCACCTGTCGAATAAAGGTCTCGGTAAGCGGGGTGTCAGCGTCCGCCTCCTGCTCAATCATATTGAGGCAGATGTTATGAGCCTTCATCTCCTCAAGGTCTCTCATTCTTGCCTCGCCTATAACTTCACCCAAAAGCAGGAGCACTTCTGTCTGCCCGTAGGTCAGCGTATTCCCTTCGATGTGATTGCTGTTGTAATTAAAATCCAGCATAAATTTTTGCCTCAATCTCTTGGCATCTTCTTGTGAAAGAGGTTGAAGCGCCAGCCACTCATTATATAGTTTCTCTAATTGTGTCATATAGAAGAATTTTTTGCAAATATACAAAACGTACCACCAACTACCAAATATACCACCAAATTAGTGGTATCAATTGAGTCTATAATTAAAACGTACCACCGACTTAAGAATGTACCACCGGATTGGTGGTACGATAACGAACGAGGGGGAAAAATGGCCCCTTGGGTTGGAGGAGGATTTCTTAGGAATGGGGGAGGGTTGCGGATGAGGTCGGAAAAACGCAAAATATGCTACAAAAATAGATGCCAGGAGGACTAAAATTCTATTTGAGAATGTGCGGAGAGGTTTTTTAGGAGGGCGTTGTTTGTTGAATGATAGGGTATTGGATAGAAATTTTACGTAATTAAGGGGTTCGAAAATTTAAAATTCGGAATCATTTGATAGATTGGTGGGCGAAAAATTAAATTTCGCAAAATTTCGCAAAAAATTTTGACTCCAGAAAAGGGGAGGGTAGACGCGAAAAATCAAGTTTACAAATTTAAACAGCAAATTTTGGTTCGTTTGTAAATTTTTAAAAAAGCAAATTGGCAATCTCAAACTCTCCGATGTGCACCGGCAAATTTGCAATTCTTCCCAGGATGAAATTTGAAAATCGGAACAGCTCTGAAATTCCCAAATCGATACGCAAATAATTGAGAAAAATAGGCATTAACAAATTTTAAGAATTAATATAATACTACTGAAAATCAATAAAATAAAGTCTTAAATTAAAGTGGTGGTGTAAGAAAATCGGCTATTTGATTAGGATTGCAAATCATCAAGAATGTAGTTATTGCAACGTTCAGAATATTAATGAATTGCCTACGAAGCTTCAAGTATAGATGTTAGATTTTAGTTAAGATTTGCATCGGTTTTTCTTGGCCTTGAAAGAGGTGATATTTAAATATAAATTCGCATTATGCAATTAATATTTGGAAATTTAAATTTAAATATTTAATTTTGCATATCGTTGAATTTTGACCTAATTGCAATTTTAAATCCGGTATGAACGACTCAAATGTAGCGGAACGACTGAAATCCTACATTGAATTCAAGGGTTTGAGCTACGCGCAGTTTGCAGACACCTGCAAAATTCCGCGTCCGTCGTTGTCGCAGCTCCTTACAGGTCGCAACAAGAAGATCAACGACATTATGGTAGGTCAGATTCATAATGCCTTCCCCGACCTATCGATTCTTTGGTTGCTCTTCGGAGAGGGTCCGATGGAAAACTCGGCCAGTGAGAATTCAGAATCGGGAGTCGATGCCGGCGCCGGTTTTAGCGATGGGCTCTTTGCCTACCCTTCCAATGACAATTTTAGCGGCGGGAAAAGAAATTTCCCGACCGGAGCAAGGGATGAAAATGAAATTTTGAAGGAAAACGGCCTTAGAGGGGGTATAAATGGCTCGCAAATCTCTGATGCAGAAGAAGAAAAGCTCCGGAATATGATAAAGGAATTGCGAGGCAGAATAGACGAAATGAAGAAAAATCCAAGAAAAGCCGTGCAAATCACCGTCTATTACGACGATTCAACGTTTGAGACATTTTTCCCAAGAACATAAGATTATTATAAAAAGTAGACCCGATTGCCTGAAAAGACAATCGGGTCAAATTTTTTAAATAGGAGAGCTGTCTCTTTGTTTCGCGTTGGAAATAGGGGATACAGCCCTCAGAACGATTAATAGTTCTTGGCTTCGATTTCGAAGTAAGCCTGCGGGTGCTTGCAAACGGGGCAAACGGCCGGAGCTTCCTTACCAACGTGGAGGTGACCACATTCCTGGCACTGCCAAACAACGTCTTCGTCACGTTTGAAAACGATACCTTCGTTGATGTTGGAGATGAACTTGTTGTAGCGGGCTTCGTGCTGCTTCTCGATGTCGCCTACGAGGCGGAAGAGAGTGGCGATGTCGTTGAAGCCTTCTTCTTCAGCGTCTTTTGCGAAGCTTACATACATATCGTTCCATTCGTAGTATTCACCTGCAGCTGCAGCCTGGAGGTTTTCAAGAGTGTGGGGCACGCTGCCGCCGTGAAGCTGTTTGAACCAGATCTTAGCGTGAGCCTTTTCGTTGGAAGCAGTTTCTTCAAAGATTTGCTGTATCTGCTTGTAGCCATCTTTGTTAGCCTGCTTGGCGTAGAAAGAATATTGAGTGAACGCAAGACTTTCGCCTGCCATCGCTTTTCTGAGATTCTCCTCAGTTTTTGTTCCTTTAAGGTCTTTCATTTTGTTTTAAATATTTAGTATAGAGTTAATTATCGTGTAACCGTATTCTTAAGTGAGAAAAAAGTATTAAATCAATTCCAAAATTACAAAAAATTGTCGTATCAAAAAATAATTTCACATTTTTTCTAATTCGAAAATACCAGCAACCCCGCCATTCCTCCCGTTCCAACTCCAGCAATTTCAGTTCATATTGAAATTGCAGGTTGCTAACGAACCTTGAATCCCGTTTTGCCAAAGAGGTCAATACTTAAATAAAATTCTTAAATTTGCAGGCGGAAAGATGCATTACCGAACACTGAAAACTCCTCTACACATATCAATACCCGCTAAAAGATAGATTTTATATATAATAAGGTGTGGCTATTATGCTGAAGGACTTCAATACATATCTTGAAACCATCGACGCAGATTTCTGGAAAGATCTGATTACCAACCACGGCACTCTCAGAAAATTCAGAAAGGGTGAGGAATATATCCCCATAGGCACCGTGGCTACTTCCATCGGTTTGATTAAATCCGGCTCGGTGAAATATGTGGCCTACACTTCGGATTTTGATGAGAAGATAGTAGGATTGGAGACGATAGGAGGGTTTGCAGCGAGTTGGCCGTTCTGCCTGCATGAAATACCGTCGGTTGTTTCAATCATAGCAAATTCGGATGTGGAGATGTATTGTCTCTCAATCTACAGGATTAGGGAACTGGCAAAAGGGAACCCGCAACTTGACCAAAAAATAGCACACGCTACCGAACAGGTATTCTACACAGCCTACCAACGGCTCATAAGTTTCTATACCCAGACGCCGAAGGAAAGATATGAGGCCCTCATGGAAAAATCGCCCAAAATATTTGAAGTTTTTGATTTGAAAGACGTTGCATCTTTCCTTAACATCACACCCCAACACCTTAGCAGACTGCGTCGAAATGTTAAAAAATGTTAAAACGGGGGGGGGGGGTAAAATTCCTCTTACTTAACATTTGTTCAGCGTCAAGCCATTTTTAAAACCTAATTTTGCGTCAGAAAAACCATGACGCATGAGAAAAAAAGCAACTTCCTTATTGTTGCTCCTGCCAATCACAGCGACGGCGTTCGCTCAGGAGCAGACCAACGACAGCATCGACACCAACGTATTAGATGAAATCGTAATCGAGGCACCCAAGGTGATCAGAAAATCCGACATGGATGTTTATTATCCGTCGAAGAGCGCGGTTGATAACTCCAAAAACGGGATGCAGCTCCTCAACAACCTGATGATACCTGCCCTGTTTGTTAACGACGCGCTCGGGTCGGTAACGGCGGCTGGACAATCCGTGCAGGTACGAATCAACGGACGCCAGGCCACAATCGACCAGGTGCGGGCGCTTCTGCCGGAAACGATAAAGAGGGTGGAATGGATGGAAAACCCCGGCCTTATTTACAACGGCGCTAATTACGTATTGAATTTCATCGTGGCCAATCCCACGCTCGGCGGCTCGTTGATGCTTCGCGCCGTGCGTTCTCTGAACGCAAATTTCGGCAACTTCGACGGCAATGTAAAGTTAAACAACGGACGCTCGCAATGGGAGGTGGGACTGCATTACAATCCCTCATACAACATAAAGATTCACAGGGATTACTATGAGTTGTTCAATTATCCCGACGGCAGGAGCATCACGCGGACGGAGAAACCACTGGGCGGACATTTCGACGACACTTCAGGCAGAGCGAACGTATCTTATAACTATGTGAAACCCGACACGACCATTCTCGTGGTTGATTTCAATTTGCTGCGTGCATTCCCGGGTGTGGTGGAATACAACGGTCTACTTTCCGTAAGCAATCTCCCGGAACAAGTCCGGCTGAAAGATGCCGTCGGAGCGGAGGGATACACACCCTCGCTTTCGATGTATCTCCAACAAAATTTCACGAAAAACCAGACTCTGGTGGTAGATTTCAAAGCTTCCTACTATTCGGGTCGCTCATGGTCCGACTATGTTGAGACTCCTTTTGAAGAATTAACGCCCGGAGAAAAATTAACCGATATCTACACCAATATCAAGGATAGAAACCAGGTTTATTCCATTGAGGCCGACTACATCAAGAGATGGCAGAACGGTAGGTTCAGCGCTGGCGCCACTTATACCGCCAATCGCAACCGATCGCAGTATGAGAACCTTGACGATGAAATTTTCCATCAGCGTCAAGACAAGGTCTACTTCTTCGCCGAGTATTTCAGGCGCTTCGGCAAGTGGACGGCAACGGCCGGAATGGGATTGCAATACACCAACTTCCTCTTCAGGGAAACAAACCAGGGGAATCACTCATGGAGTCCGCGTCCTCAAGCCTCCGTCACCTATTCTTTGAATCAAAATCATAACTTCAGGTTGAGTTTCACATCCTGGCAATCCGCTCCCTCGTTGGCCGAGACAAACATCGTTCCGCAGCAGATCGACAGTTTCCAATGGAGGGTAGGCAACCAGAATCTCAAGACGTCGAGTTCTTACATGCTCACCTTCATGTATGGATTCAATCTTCCATACGTCACCGGCTCGTTCGGTATCAGGGCATACACTTCGCCAGACGCCATCACGCCGTTGCTGTATTGGGACGACAACAAGCTCATCACAACCTATGAAAACAGCACCGGCGGCCTGCAGAATCTTTCGTTCTTCCTTGCTCCGAGAGTCGAAATTATAAAAGATTGGCTCATGCTGAGCGCCTACGTGCAGTATCGTATGGAGCACATGCGCGGCACAGGATACGATTTGCGTCACAACGCTTGGAGCGGAGAGGGGAGAATCGCGTTGCAGCACTGGGGGTTTGTGCTCAGCGCGCAGTATCGCTACGCTCAACGGGACCTCTGGGGTGAAAAAATCTCATGGGGTGAGGATTTCAACATAATCGAGCTCTCTTACAACTGGAAACAATGGCAATTCGGAGTAGGGTGCATCATGCCCTTCGGCAAATATGACCATGGCAGCAAGTCGCTGAGCAAGTGGTATAAAAACGAGCAGCATACCCGCATGGACATGCGCATGGGTTATCTCCAGATCAGCTACAACCTTCAGTGGGGACGTCAGAAGCGAGGCGTGCAGAAGCTGATAAACACCGATGCAAACGTAGATAAATCAACCACCGGAGGCCGATAACCAACCACCATCCCCGACATCTTCAGTTCGAAATTAAATGTTCTTGAGGAATAAAACATTGATAATCAATGTTGTGTTGTTTTCGATGAGAAGGCGACTGGATGAGGCGGTTTGGAGAAAGTGGTAATATCCAATTTTTGAGAGCAAATTGTCGGGGGTGGTCAGGGCTTTTTGCGGGTGATTTTCTTGAGGGGGTTGGTGATGACGTCGGTGCGCTTGCGGCGCGGATGATAGGGCTCGATGTGGGTGGAAGGGTGGATTATCAGATCGGTTACCGACACCCGCATATTGTGCTCCGCGTTGGTGGCAATCTGATGGGCTTCTCTCACCGTGATTTCAGGATCCACCTTGATATGCACCATCACATAGCCGTCGTTTCCGCTTTTGAATGTCTTGAATTCCGTATAGCTGAGCACGCCGGGAGTGTTTTTGAGCGCTTTCAGAATCTGGCGTTTCTGCTCTTTGGGGAGTGAGGCGCCGAGCATCTCCCTGAGGGCCGGCTTGGCCAGCTGTATTCCAACTATTATGATGAATACGCCCACCACAATGGCAGCGACGGGGTCTAAAATTCGCCATTTTTCGCCAAGAAACATCGAGCCGCCCACGCCGATGAGAGTGGCTACAGAGGAGAAGGAGTCGCTGCGGTGGTGCCACGCGTTGGCTATAAGCGCTTCGCTTTTTATCTTCTCTCCGGCGCGACGCGTGTAGTGGTAAAGCCACTCTTTCGACAAGATCGAGACGACTATTATGATCAGGGCGAGCCATCCCGGACGGGGGAGGATTTCACCATCGATGCATCGGATGATATTGACTACTCCCTCATAGAAGATACCGAGGGCAACGATAAGAAGAATAAGCGAAAGCAACACCGTGGCCAGGGCTTCAAAGCGTCCGTGGCCGAACTGATAGCGCCCGTCGGGTTTCTTGTTGGCTATCCCGACCATCGTGATCACGATGATGTCGCTGAAGAAGTCGGAGAAGGAGTGGATACCGTCGGCCACCAGTGCCGAGCTGCGGCTGAAAATACCGCCCAATACCTTGGCCACACCCAGAAAGGCGTTGACCCAGAAGCCAACCCACGTCACGTTGCGGGCGATTGCCACCGCCCTGTCGCCGGTAATGAGTTTCTCTTTGGGCTGCAGGTGATTCGTCTCGGAATGCCGTGCTGACTTAGCCATATACGCCGCAAAATTACGCAAAAAATCCCATACCGCAAGCAGCACGGGATTATTTGAAAATCGTTCAGACGGCACGCTTGGCGCTACATCCCGTCTTCGTAATAACCGTCGCCGGAAGAGGTGCCGTAATTGATGGAATTGATGATGTTGATGTCGCCACTCTTCTTATATTTTTTCCCGTCGGCGCCGGTGGCGATTATCACGTAATAATACACCCCGGGTTTCACCTTCTTGCCATGCCAGGTGCCGTCCCAGCCGTCGGTGGGATCGGTGAAGGAGTAGATTCTCTGACCGTTGCGGTTGAAGATTTCGCAATTGAAATCGATGAGAGAACGGTAACTCACCTTCCAGATGTCGTTTACACCGTCGCCATTGGGAGAGAAGGCATTCGGACATTCAAGCGCAGAAGCTCCGATTGCAACGGTATAGGTGTCGCTGAAGGTCTCGCAGGTGCCGTCGGCGTTGCTCCCGATGAAGCGGAGATAGAAGGTCCCCTCCTCGTTGAAGGTATAGTCGAGGTCTTTCTGATAGAAACGATAGTCGGGATTGTCGAAGTCAGGAGTGTCGTCGAGCTGCCATTCATAGTGGAGCACCCCTTCTGTGGTGTAGGCTTTGAACGTGATCTGGGCCGGGGCGCTGCCGCCGAGAACGGAGTCGTCGCCATTCATCACGTTGGAGCCCTCCTCCTTGTCTATGAAATCCTGCACGGCCTCGGTAGAACATTCCACGGCCACGGGCTGCGCCGTTGAGGTCTCGGCCACTTGCTCCATACCCCATTGACGCAGGAACCGGTCGCCCGAGATGGTGAAGAATGTGGAGCAGTAAGCCGGGGGAGTGATCGAAAGGACCATCCCGATGCTTTCATACTCCTTGACGGCATCCACGGTCTTGTAAGCCTGCATGTCGGAGTCGAATTCCTGGGTTAGATATTCCACCTTCAGCTGTCGGCTGAGAGTGCGCGGCTGCCCGTTGATGGTGTAATAAGTGATGGGGGAGGCATCGCCGTCGATGGTGATGATGGAGTAGGAGCAATCGGAGTCGGGCGATACGGCGGCGCTGTTGAGATGAAGGTAGTGGTTGGCATAGTTTACCACCCAGCAGTAGTATCTCGAAGTGCCTTCCTCGAAGATGTATCCCATGTCGTCTTTCTGGAGGGGGAGGGATACGGCGTCGGTGCTCCTGTCAAGGTTGGTAACCTCCTCTGCATATCCGCCTCCGAGATTGGAGAAACGAAAAACGTTGGCTGTATAGCCATTTTGAGCTTTGAAGCTCAGGCTACAGCCAACGGTATTGTAGACTGTGAAAATATTGTCAAGACCGGTGTTTGCCTCCGGAGAGATCTCTATCACTTGATAATCGCTCCCCGAGATTTGCGCCGTGGAGTCGGCGAAGGCTGTGGCTGAGACAACAGCCGGGAGACTCAACAATAAAATTCGCAGATGTTTCATTTATTCTCTTTTTTCTCTCTTTGTTTTTTCTCTCCGTGCATCCTGGCTTTTCTCTTGTTCATTTTGTTGGCCTTGATGCTGTCGCAATTAGCCTGGTATTGGGCCAGCTGCTCGGGGGTGAGGATCTGGGCAACCTTTTCGCTGTAGGCCTTGCGGCTTTGCTCGCGGGCTGCAGCCTTATCCTTCTTGTCAGCTTCGCGCTGCTTCTTCTGCTCGGCCTTGAGTTGCTCGAGCTGCTCCATCTGGGCGGGAGTCAGCTGGATGCCGGCGAAAGGATCCATGCGACCTTCTCCATGGCGCTTGCCGTGCTTCTTGTCGCCTTTCTTGTCACCTTTCTTGCAATCTTTCTTCTCTCCCTTCTCGCTCTTGCAGCATTTTTCGGTTTGCTGTTTGGCAGAAGCAGAAGCTTCAGTCTGCGCCATCGCGCCTATCGAACAAAATGCAAACATACCCAATGCGAGTGCTAATACTTTCTTTCTCATAGTCTTATAAGTTTAATTGATTTTTTTCTTATACTCCTTTGATAGGAAAGGTTTCTTTTAGTTTAATTTCGTATTGGGCTTTTAATTTATTTTAAGATTCAAATTAATGAATGTTAACGGCATTTTGCATTCCATAAGGCATCGCGGAAGCGCTAAATCTCGGGCTTCAGATCGAGCCGGCAGACGTTTTCCACATGCTGCGTATGCGGGAACATATCCACGGGTTGCACGTCTGTAACCCTGTAACGCTCCCCGAGGGCTTCCAGGTCGCGTGCCTGTGTGGCCGGATTGCAGCTGATGTAGACTATCACCGGGGGGAGAGCCTCGAGTATCACCTTCACCACGTCGGGGTGCATGCCGGCTCTCGGAGGGTCGATGATCATCACTTCAGGAGCTCCGTTTTGGGCGATAAACTCTTTCGAGAGCACGTCTTTCATATCGCCGGCATAAAAGACGGTGTTGTCGATGCCGTTGATGGCCGAATTGACCCTGGCATCCGCTATGGCCTCCTCGACATATTCAATCCCGACCACCTTGGAGGCGTAACGGGCCACATAGTTCGCTATCGTGCCGGCACCGGTATAGAGGTCGTAGACCACGGGTTTCCGCTCCTTCCGGCTGTCGGCGAGGCCTGAAAACTTCAGCGCCACGCCGTAGAGTTTCTCCGCCTGGCGCGAGTTGGTCTGATAAAACGATTTCGGATTGATGCGGTAGGTGAGGGCGTCCATGCGCTCGGTGATGTATTCCTCCCCTTTGGTTATCACCACTTCCTGGTCGGCAAACGAGTCGTTTTTCTTAAGATTCACGATATAGCCGAGCGTGGTGATTTCGGGGAGCGCCGCTTCAATGTCGGCCATTATTCCGGGTATGGCGTCAGACTCTTCGCCGAAAATCACGATCAGCATCACCTGGCCTGTGGTGGTGATGCGAATCATGATGTTGCGCATCAGCCCGACGTTTTCCTTTATATTATAGAAGGAGAGGCCCTTCTCGACCGCATAGTTGTAGAGGAAATTGCGGATTCTGTTGCCGGTGTCTTCCTGCAGGAAACATTCGTCGATTTGGAGCACCTTGTCAAACGAGCCGCCGATGTGGAACCCCAGCGCGTCGGAAGAGTCGGTGAACTCTTCGCCGGAGCGCAATTCCTCTTCGGTGCGCCACTTTTTGCAAGAGAAGGTGTACTCCATCTTGTTGCGATATTCCCAAGGCGAATCGCAGGCTACGATCGGCGAGACCGGAGGGAGCTCCACCTTCCCGATGCGGCGAAGGGTCTGCTCCACCTGCTGCTGCTTGCACCGAGCCTGGGCGGCATATTCCATCTGCTGCCACTTGCAGCCGCCGCAGATACCGAAATGGCGGCAACGCGGCGTCACCCTCAGCGGGGACGGCTCTATAAGACGAACGATTTTCCCTTCGGCGTAGGAATGTTTTTTACGCGTAACCTGAATGTCGGCCACATCGCCCGGCACTGCGTAAGGCACGAAGAGCAATATCGGCGTTTCGTCGTCGGGGCGCAGTTTTACGCGGCTCACACACTTACCTTCGGCGGCAAAATCCTCTATTCTGACGTCGGTGAGCAGCGGCAGCGGTTTCCTTTTTCGTGAACTCATCTCTTATTGAATGCGGTCTTAAACTCAAAGCCACCCAGCATATTGAAGCCGGGCATATCATATCCTCTATTTATTACGTATTTCACGTCGGTTATATTGTTGAAACGCAGAAAAAGAGCCAGCCATCGGGTGATGGAATAGTCGATTCGGGCGTTTACCAAGGCATAATTCTGGAGCGGAATGCCGTCGGCTACGTAGAGACCGCCCACTCCTTTGAGCTCGGCACTGATCGAGAGCGATTTCATCGCCTGCCAGTTAAGGCCGAAATAATATTGGTTCACGGGAGCTCCGGTAAGGTTGTGGAGCGAGGTGTGCAGCCAAGAATAGGAGGCAGAGAGGGTCAGAGACTTGAGAGGCATGCTTTGGGCGCTTACCTCTATACCCTTGTTGATGAAGCGGCCGGTGTTTTGGTTTTTCATGTCGACCACCTGTATGATGTTGGAACCGCGGCTGTAATAGCCGGTGACGTCAAACTGAAAATAGCGTGAGAAACGTTTCCCCACGGATATCTCATAGTTCCACATCTCCTCGGGTTTGAGGTCAGGATTGGCCATGCGATAGAGATAAAGGTCTTTGAAAGAGGGATTTCTGTACCCCTTTGAGGCTGACAGCTTGATTGTGAGGAGATGGGCCGGATTGGCCACTACGCCGGCCTGGGGCACAACTTCAGTGCCGAACATATTGCTGTTGGCCATTCTCAGCCCGGCAGAGAAAATCAGCTGGTTGTCGAAGAGGGACTGAGCCGCGGTGACATAAGGGGAGTATTCCGTTATCCTCTTGCGCGAGATGGTGCTCATGGAGCCTTCGGTGTGGGCCGAGCCGCCTGAGTAGGGTATCTCGCCGGCGTAGGTGTTGAAGTCGAAGCCTACGGTCAGGTCGGTTTTGGATTTGAACGCGATGTTCTGGTAAGCCAGGATGCCGAAACGGTCGTCGAGGCTGTGAAAATATCGCGGGTCGTGGACGAAATGATTTCCCCAGCTGTAGTAGATGCGCAGGGCGCCGTCGGTGCGCCCGTAATTGTTGAAGACAGCAAGCGATGTTTCCCCTCGGGTAACGTCCTGACGGTAAACGGCGGTGCTCTCGGGGTCTGACAGGCGCGGATAGACCGGATCCTCACCTTTGAAGTTCATCAGGGTGAAATCGAGCGCGGCTTTCCAGCGTTTCGAGAGCTCATACCCTACCTTTGCATAGCCGTCCCATTGATTGAACTTGAGGCCTTTGATTTGGCCGTCGGTTCGGTCGTAACTCACGTTGGCGAGGGCCGAGAATTTGCCATAATTGGCCGTTGCGCTGGCCGATGTCAGCCAAGTGTTGTAGCTGCCGTATTGCGTCGACAGAGAGGCGTTGAAACCCCTTCGGTCGGCATTTTTTGTGATTATATTGATCACGCCGCCCATGGCATTGGAGCCGTAAAGCACCGAGCCGGGGCCGCGGAGCACCTCCACTCTCTCCACATATTCCTTGGCATAGAAGTCGGCGATATGGTGGGAGTAGATACCGGCAAACTGCGGCTGGCCGTCCATCATCATCAACACGGCACCGCCGCCGTCGCCGCCCACGCCGCGGAGCTTGATCCCTCCCGAGCCGCCGTTGCTTACGCCGAATCCCATCGGGCCGCGCTCAGTAACGAAGAGGCTCGGCACCAATCCCGAGATGGAGTTGAGCAGCTGGTTGGAGCCGGCGTTTTCAAGTGTCTTTTCATTGACTGTGCTCACGGTGTAGGGTATGAGATTACGCCCTACAGCGGAGTTGGAACCTGTGACCACCACTTCGCTAAGCTCGTTGACAAGCGAGTCGGCCGAGGTCTGTGCGGAAAGGGAGAGGACGGTAATGAGACTGCAGAAGGTCGCTGTAACCTTTTTCATATATCTGATTTTTGAAAAAGCTGAAATAAATATGGTGCAAAATTAATCAATTTTTATTGAATGCGGCTTACCCATAAGGAGTGCCCGATTACCTAAATTTAAGGGGAGCTACGGTTCAAATCAAAAAAATGAGGGGAGAGGTGGAATTTTTGTGGATTATAGTTAATTTTGCAGAACAGAAGAAATTAAAGAGGAAAAAGTTTTGAAAAGATACATTAGGAGAAGCATCCGCGTGACGATAGCGGCAATAGTGGCTGCCACGGGTTTGATGATGCCGGTTCAGAGCAGGGCGGCTGAGTTTGACTGGCTGCGGGCTGCCGTGGCCGGCTATCAGGCCTACCAGGCCTACAGCCTTACGGATGAGCAGGTAGTGGCTTACGTAAAGCAGGCCGTAACTTATATGGATCAGAAAAACAAGGTGCTCCCGGAGAGCAGCCCCTACACCCAGCGGCTCAGGCGTCTCACAGCCGATTTGAAAAAAGTAGACGGCGTACCGTTGAATTTCAAGGTCTATGAGGTGAAAGACGACGTCAACGCCTTCGCTTGTGCCGACGGGAGCGTGAGGGTCTACACTTCGCTGATGGACCTGATGACTGACGACGAACTGCTCGGGGTAATCGGCCACGAAATCGGCCACGTGGGGAAGCATCATTCACGCAAGGCCATCAAGAACGAGATGCTCACCAATGCTCTGCTGGAGACCGTAAGCTCGTCGAGCACCACCTTGGGACGTCTGGCCGATTCGCAGCTGGGAGCCTTGGGCCAGGTGCTCCTTACGGCCAATTATTCCAAAAGCCAGGAGAAGGAAGCCGACGACTACGGCTACGATTTCTTGAAGAGGTCTGGGAAGAATCCCGTAGGGATGGTGAAGGCACTTCAAAAGCTGCAGTCGCTCGAGAAGCAGTCGTCTAAGATGGCCAAATATATCTCCTCGATGTTCTCTTCCCACCCCGACACCTCCGAGCGCATTTCGCGCCTTAACAAGCGCCTGAAGAAAGACGGATATAAATAAAGATTTGCACGGAGTTGCGAAAATGGTTTTGACGAAAGTGGAAGGATAAGAGGGGAGATTAAAAAAATTTTTTTAATTTTGTAACTTGTTAAGACCCTCCGAAAGAGAATGGCACTGCTGCAGAATTATCAACCGAAGAAATACGCCATATTAATCAACATATTGATTATCCTGGCGGTGGCTGTTATCGGCATCGCGATAGCCTATTTCTCGGCGGCGCTCTTCACCAAGCATGGCCAGGAGACCGTGGTGCCGAGAGTGGAGAACATGAGCTACACCCAAGCCATCAAGTTGCTTCATTCCAAGGGGTTCAACGTAGACATACGCGACTCTCTTTATCGCGACGACTATAAGCCGGGCTACGTGATCGAACAGTTCCCGAAGGCCAGATCCGTAGTGAAGCCCGGCAGGAAAATCTTCCTGTATATCAATGCTGTTCACCCGAAGGAAGTGGTGATCGACGACAGCGGCGACCGCACTGGACTGGCGCTGAAAGACTGGTCGTTCCGCCAGGCAAAGGCGCGCCTTACGGAGCTCGGGTTTAAAAACCTGCGCAGGGTGACCGTGCTCGGAGCGGAAGACAGGGTGATAAAACTGCTTGCCAACGGGAAGCCGATTTATCAGATGGAGAAGGTTCCCGTCAACGCGCAGATACTCATCGAGGTCAGCGACGGACGCCTCTCGGCCATCCGCGACTCCCTGTATGAGGCAGAACGCGTGCAGGAATTCAATATGATGAACTTCGGAGACTATCCCGGCGGTGAATATTACGAAAGCGGCGTGGTGATTCCGGAAGAAGAGTCGAACGACGAGCCCGACTATTTTGAAGAGCCCGACTATTTCTTGCTCAATGAGTGACGCAGCTGAAGAATACCTTGAAAGAGACCTCGAAGAGGCGTCTAACGCCATCCCGACCTTCATCGACGAGAACGGGAGGGAACTCTACGAGCACTTTCGGTTTGTGGCCGAGAAAGGGCAGACACTCGTAAGGGTCGACAAGTTTTTGGTGGTGCGGATGGAGAAGACCTCCCGCAACCGCATTCAGCAGGCAGCCGAAGCCGGATGCATCTGGGTGAACGGCAAGCCCGTGAAGTCCAACTATAAAGTGAAGCCCGACGATGAGGTGGTGATCGTGATGGACCGCCCGCGTTACGAGTGCGAAATCATAGCCCAGGACATCCCGCTCGACATAGTGTATGAAGACGACGCGCTGCTGGTGGTCAACAAGCCGGCAGGGCTGGTGGTGCACCCCGGGCACGGCAACTACTCCGGAACTCTTGTCAACGCCCTGGCATGGCACTTCCGCGACAATCCGGACTACGACGTATCCGACCCGAGGCTCGGCCTCGTGCACCGCATCGACAAGGATACCTCCGGGCTCCTCGTGGTGGCAAAGACGCCGGAAGCGAAAACGGATCTCGGAAAGCAGTTTTACGACAAGACCACGCGCCGGGAATACGTGGCCCTCGTGTGGGGCGATTTCAAGGAAGATAAAGGAACGATAGTAGGCAACATAGCCCGCAACCCCAAAGACAAGCTCCAGATGATGGTGTTTGACGATCCTGAAATCGGGAAGCCGGCCGTGACCCACTATGAAGTAATCAAGCGCTACGGATATGTAACGCTTGTGAAGTGCCGACTGGAGACGGGGAGGACCCACCAGATACGCGTGCACATGCTGAGCCAGGGACACCCTCTCTTCAACGACGCGCGCTATGGAGGCGACAAAGTGCTCCGCGGCCTCACCACCGGGAAATATAAGAAATATATCGACAATTGTTTCGAGGTTTGCCCCCGCCAGGCGCTGCATGCGCGTACCCTCGGGTTCCGGCATCCCGTCACAGGCCAGGAGATGGATTTCGAGGCCGAGATTCCGGCCGATATGAAAGCCCTGCTCGCTAAATGGGACGGCTATGCCGATTAGGTCCATACCGACGCCAAAGCGATTCCCGAAAAGCGATGAAAGCATAAGAGTTGCCGGAACCGATAACAAAGAAGAAAGAGACGAGAAATAGAGCCCAAAGACTAAAAAAGTTGACAATATCATGGCTGAACTGATTGATTTTAGCGACATAGCTCCATACGAGGATTCTCAGTTTCAGGAGAAGATAAAGGCACTTGTGAAGGAGCCGGGGTTTCTTCATGCCGTAGGTTACACCATGCCGGCTGAAGACGTTCCCGTTCTTCTCGATGAGTTGCTCAAAATCACCAATACCGACGATTTCCAGAGAGAGGTGATGATCCCCTTCCTCGAGGTGATAGCCAAGACCACTACCTCGGGCATCTCCCTGGGCGGTGTGAAATATCTCAACCCGAATCTCTGCTACACTTATATCACCAACCACCGCGACATAGTGCTCGATGCCTCGTTTCTCAACCTGGCGCTAAACCGTCGCGGCATCCCGACCACAGAGGTGGCGATCGGCAACAACTTGCTGGTGTTTGACTGGATAGAAGACCTCGTGAGGCTCAACAAGAGTTTCATCGTAAAGCGAAACACGGGTGTGCGCGAGGCTCTCACGGCAGCCAAGCAGCTCAGCGCCTATATCCACCATACTATCCTCGACAAGCGCGAATCCGTATGGATTGCCCAGCGCGAGGGACGCGCCAAAGACAGCAGCGACCACACTCAGGAATCCCTGGTAAAGATGCTCGCGCTCAGCGGCGACGGGGCCTCCTTTATCGACAATATCAAGGAGATAAACCTGATGCCGGTGTCGATCAGCTATGAGTTTGACCCCAACGATTACCTGAAGGCCCGCGAATTTCTGCTCAAGCGCCGCGACCCGAACCATAAGAAGAGCCAGCGCGACGACCTCTTCTCGATGGAGACCGGTCTGCTCCAATTCAAGGGTAGGGTGCACTTCCAGCTCACGCCGCGCATAAATGCCAGGATAGACCAGATAGGCGAGACGCGCGACCGCAACACTGCGGCCCGTTGGATTTGCCGGATGATCGACCAGGCGATCCACCGCTCCTATGAAATTTTCGACATAAACTATGTGGCCTTCGACCTTCTCCACAACACCAACCGTTTTGAAAAATATTATACTGAGGAGAAGAAGCTGGAGGTGCAGAACTATTTCAATACTCAGATCGATAAGGTAGACCTTCCCGATGTGTCGCTTGAGGAGCGCGATTTTATGATAAATCAGATGTACGTGATGTACGCCAATCCGCTTAAGAACAAACTGCGCACTATCATAGGATCTGAAGATTGATATCCAATTATTTAGGCGAAAGAGGAACAGACGATTGAAAGCGTCGCCGAGGCGCCAGTAAGAGAGGAGAGAAGATGCGACTTCCGTTGTTGATGGTATTGCTCAGCTATCTTGTGCTTGTGGGCACAGACTTGCTGATACTGCACGATATCCGCAAATCGTGGTGGCCTGAGAGGGGTAACTCTGATAAGAAAGAAGCCAAGCGGAAGAAGGCGGGAAACTCCGATAGGAAAGAAGCCCGGGAGAGATTCCGCAACTGGGCGTTTTGGGGGTTTGCGACGGTAGCCGTTCTTGTGCTGGCGTTGCTCACAGTGGCTATCTGTTTGCCGAAACGAGACGTAACCTCCGACATCACTCCGCTGATGTGGATGCTCTATACGGTGATGACGTTTGTCATTCCGCAGCTGATTTATTGCATCATCTCGTTGATAGGGTATATCCCTAACTTATGGCGAGGGAGAAGGTGGCCGCTCGGCTTGTGGGTCGGTTTGCCCGTGGCCGCGATAGTCTTCATCCTTATGTGGTGGGGAGCGCTGGTGGGCCGAAAGAATATCCAGGAAGTGAATGTGGATTTCAGTTCCGAGGCGCTTCCGGAAAGCTTTGAAGGTTATAAGATAGTGCAATTCAGCGACATCCATCTCGGCACGTGGGGAAACGATACGGCGTTTGTATCGCGGTTTGTCGACCGGATCAATGCCCAAAAGCCGGATCTGATCCTCTTCACCGGCGATGCCGTAAACCGGGTGTCAGACGAATTCAAGCCGTTCATTCCGGTTCTTTCGCGACTCAAGGCGAAAGACGGCGTCTATACAGTTTTGGGAAATCACGACTATGGCGATTATATCACGTGGAGCTCCGAGGAGCGGAAGCGGGCCAACCTCGATTCGCTGAAGTCTTATCAGCGCAAGACCGGATGGAAGATGCTTGACAACGCCCATACCTTCATCAAAAAACAGGCCGGCGACTCGATAGCGCTTATCGGTGTGGGGAATTGGGGCGAACCGCCATTTTCGGTGTATGGCGATATGGCGGAGGCCTACCCTGAGGAGAATTGGAACGACGAGAATTTCAAGATATTGATGTCGCACAATCCCGAACATTGGAATCGCGAGGTGAAGAAGAATACCAACGTTGACCTTACCCTTTCGGGACATACCCACGCGATGCAGATGGTTTTCAAGTTGCCGGGGTGGCGCTGGTCGCCGGCCGAGTGGCGCTACAAATATTGGGGCGGCCTTTATGATAAGGAGAAGGAAGCCGGGGCAAACGGAAGCCTGTATGTAAACATCGGGGCCGGCGAGGTCGGCATACCGATGCGCATCGGTGCAGACCCCGAGATCACCGTCTTCACCTTGCACAAGAAGAGATGACTGCCGGTAAGCCAATCGCAGAACGAAAGCTTGATAAGATGACAGAGGCAATACTTTCGATAGGGAGCAACTGCGGCCGACGCGAGGAGTTGGTGGCGGAGTCGTTGCGATTCTTGCGAAAGATCTGCAGTGTGGAGGGTTGCAGCCCGCAGTTTGAGAGCCCTGATATGAACGGTGGCGAGAGGCGCTATCTCAATATGATACTGCGGGTGCTGACCGGAAGCTGCGAGGAGGAGCTCAACTCGGCCATCAAGGCTTTCGAGCGTGAGTGCGGTCGCGACGAGGCTGCACGTAAGCGCGGCGATGTGCCCGTCGACATCGATATAATCGTATGGGGAGGCGAAATCAGGAGGCCGAAAGATTATAACTCTAATTTTGTGAGGAGAGGTCTGAACCTTTTGGACGGCACCGGCGTTAAGATTACAAAGCGCGAGAGATATGATAACGGCCACAGCAATGATAATAGGGAAGATAATACTGATGCTCCTGATAATCGGGGGTATGGTGATGATTCTCTTGGGTATAGGGATGCTCTTCCGCAATGATGATTTGAACACGCGCGACGACGATGTGCGGCTGCGCGACGAGGTGGAGAACGAGGAGAATGTGGTTGGAGAGAAGAGCGTTTTTTATAACTTCCTGGTGAAATCGGATAAGCCGAAAAGGCGCGATGATTGAAAGCCCCGAGCCGCTCAGAAGCTCGAGCCGCTCAAAAGCCCGGGCTTAAAGATAAAACAAGCAGGGGAGATTCTCGAAAGTGACTTTAAGAAGATATAAAAAATGACCGCCGCGGCGGTCATTTTTTATTTACGGTGGAAATCCCGCAAGGGATTTACCAAGGATTTAGCGAACGATGAGCTTTTTGCCACCTACGATATAGAGACCCGGAGTGAGCGAGCTTCTTACTGCATTGAAGTCAACGCCTGAAGCAACTTTGACGCCGGAGAGTGTATAGATGTCAACGAGGCCCTCAGCCATTTCTTCCACCTTGACAACGTTGGTAAGCGAGTCGCCTACGGTATAATTGATCGCGGGTGTAGTGTAAGCGGCGCCATTATACGGGCAGAATAATTCTATCTGCAATTCATCGCCTTCCTGGTAGGTCTGACCGGTTGTTGCAGTGTAGGATACTGAACGGGTGTCTACTTTAGTGAAAGGAGTGAAATCGGCACCTATCTTAAGTTGGAAGTTCATACCGACAATCTTTGAGAAGTTATCGTTGTCAACATCTACGTCAACGGTGAGTGTCTGGTCGTTGTTGTAAGTGATGCTGTAAGCAAATGCTACTTCTACGTCTTCTCTTGTGTCGTTAGTATTCACGCCGTCAATCCAGCAGTTGGGGAGAGTGCCGGCAACTGAACCGCGATATACGGGTTCGGGCTGAGTGGCGTCGCGGAGGGTGTTGAACGTAACCACAACTTCTGACGAATTGTAATCCTTCCCATTGAGAGACGCAGTTGCGGTGAGGGTATATGAGTAAGAGGTCGAGGGAGTGAGCTGGCTCAGAACGATGGGAGAGGCTGAAGCTTGCATACCGTCGATGTAAACGAATACGTCGGCACCTTCGAGCTCGTCAGGAAGAGTAACCAGATAGTTGATCTGAGCTGAAGTGGAAGTGATTTCTGAAGCATCTGCAGTCAGCACGGGAGCGGGAGCAGGTTGCTCGTTGGAACTTCCATATACATAATCAACATCTACGCGAGCTGCAGCGCCATCGTATGCGATATAAAAGAAGAGGCCAGTGTTGTCGCCATCCTTGAATGTAGCGCTGGAAGTGCCCATATAGGAGTAATTGGAATCGGTAGAAGCATCCAAAGGTACTATACCACCGCCGTTGTAACCCCACTGGGGAACGACACCGACTTTATTGTCTGTGTTGATAACATTGGCATAAACTGTGAAAGAGCCGTCGCCGTTTGAAACAGCTTTAAACTCAACTGTGAAGTTGGCGGGAGAGGCACAGCTGCCCGAGCCGTACCAGGTAGCGCCTGGTTCGCTGGGAGTGCCGGGATCGGTGTTCCCTGAATCGTCAGCTTCGCCCCAGAAATAAACATTGGCAAGATAACCCTGAGCACCGCCGCCGTTGTCGAATTTAATCTGGTTGATCACGGCAAGGTCTACACCGCCGCCGGCAAAATAGGAGAGTTCCACGTCATATTGGTTCCAGGCTTCCTTATTGACAGTTGAAGCGACCCATCCATACTCTTTCGTGCCTCCGTCGGTTGTAATAGGAGTGAAGCCGAACCCTGTTCCGTCAGGAGTCCAGTAGTCCACGTGCATATACTTGTAGGCCGAGATATCGATAGGTTTAGTAGTAGGGAGTTGCCAGCCTAAGTAATTGAAAGCTTTGAGGTCATAAACCTGAGAGCCGTCGATAGATGTCAGAGTAGCCACAGTGCTTTGGCCCCACTCACCTATGCTGAAAGAGGAGCCGGCCGGATATTTCGAGCTGAAGAGGGAGAATACCTCGTCGGCGTTCTGAGTGGGAACGGGAACTGTTTTGGGAGCTGGGAGAACCGGTACGTCGGGTGCTTCCACGTCGGTTTTGATGTTGTTATAGACGATGTCGTTGAAATAGAAAACGGCACCTTCTGCACCATCGGATAAAACGGGGGCGAAAACGTAACCACCGCCGTTGTTGTTGTCAGAAGTCCAAGCCCCGGAGGTTGTGGGGAACGTCTGACTCACGTTGACTGTGGCTGTGTTCCATTTGTTCAAATCCGCGTCGGTAATGGTGAGGATATTGATTTCTTGAGATTTACTTTCATCTTCTGCCCCATTCAATCCGGTAGAGGTCATTTTGAGGGCAATTTTCCCTGTGCCGGTAGCATACCATTTGAAAGTGAGGGTAGATTCTGCAAGGGCGGCAACATAAGGTTTCCCGTCAAGCAGCAGACCGAAAGAACCTACGGCAGTGTTAGCGGCGCCTGCGTTGAAGCTCATTACTTGGTTTGAAGATCCGGCGGGATCGTTAGCATCGAAGCTATAGACAGCGTTCCACCAACCGTATGGTGTGGTGTTTTGGGCGAGTGAACCGTTGCTGTAGACGGTCCAGTTTTCTGCATGCAGG
Organism: Muribaculaceae bacterium; assembly: GCA_022509145.1. Lineage (GTDB taxonomy): Bacteria > Bacteroidota > Bacteroidia > Bacteroidales > Muribaculaceae > Lepagella. The sequence goes on from JAFLTX010000001.1 coordinate 35,164, forward strand.
GAGCCTGCAAAGAGGAAGGCACCTGCAGCAGCCATCATTAGTTTGGTAAATTTCATACAGTTAATTGTTATTTAGTTTGTAGTAATTACATAAAGTTATAGACCATTTCAGCTCCCGGATAAGGAGATAAAATAGTCTCAGCTTCTCTTATAGGTGCAAATTTAGCAATAAAAACGCAATTACAAAAAATATTTCGTAAATTTGCATTATGTTTATAGCATCTGAGAAAAAAAGAGAGAACATTGCGGAATATCTGCTGTATATGTGGCAGATAGAAGACCTTATACGTGCCAACCAGCTTGACATCGAGAAGATAGAGCAGACCATTATCAACAATTATTCTACTCTGAATGATGAGCAGAAGCGCGAACTGAAGGGTTGGTATGAGAGCCTGATTGATATGATGAAACGCGAAGGCGCAGCCGAAAAAGGGCATATCCAGCTTAACAAGAACGTCATAATTCAGCTTGACGACCTCCACAGGCAGCTCCTCTCCAACCCCAAGTTTGCCGATTATGCGACGGAATATTACCAGACCCTCCCATATATAGTGGAACTCCGAGCCAAAGCCGGGGAGAATAAGGCCGACGAGATAGAAACAGCCTTCAATGCCCTCTACGGCCTGATGCTCCTCAGGATGCAAGGTAAGGAGATTTCGGAGGAAACGAAGCGCGCAGCCGCCCAGATTTCCCGCTTTTTAGCCGTCCTGGCAAAATATTACAAGAAAGATTACAACAACGAACTGGACACCGAGGAGTAAGATGCAGCTCATAGTGACAGGCGCAAACGGGCAGCTCGGCAGTTATCTGCGCGAACTCGTGCGCGGAAAAGAGGGGATAGAGGCGGAGTTTATCGATGTCGATACCCTTGACCTTACCGATGCGGGCGCAACCGGGCGCTATTTCGATGAGCATAAGTGTGATGCCGTGGTGAATTGTGCCGCATATACCAACGTGGACGGTGCTGAAAAAGACATTGAAGCGGCTCGGAGAGTGAACGCCGAAGCGGTGAAGAATCTCGCCGAAAATGCTGTAAGACGGGGCTTCAGAGTGATTCATATATCGACGGATTACGTTTTCGACGGAACGAAAGGGGTGGCTTATGATGAAGAAGACTCTCCGAACCCGTTGAATGCTTACGGAGCCTCCAAGCGCGAAGGGGAGGAATTGCTGCTGTCGACGGCCCCGGACAGCATCGTGATACGCACGGCGTGGCTATATTCAAACGTGGGGAGAAATTTCTATCTAACGATGCAGGATCGCGCCCGGAAAGGGTTGGCATCGAGTGTGGTGGAGAATCAAATAGGATCGCCCACTTTTGCAAGGGATCTGGCGCAAATCATCTTGCTCGTTGCGGAGAGAGGCGACGCACCCGGGGGTATTTATCATTGCGTGAACGCCGGAAGCGCAAGCTGGTATGATTTTGCACGCGAGATATATGCTCTCAACGGTGCAGACCCGGAGCTCGTGACGCCGGCTTCAGATTATCCTTCGGCAGCCAAGCGCCCGGGGTTCAGCGCGTTGAATACAGATAAGATTAGAGATACGTTCGGAATCCGGATGAGAGATTGGAAAGAGGCGTTGCGCGAATGCGTGGGCGAAACCTCCAAAAATATGTGAAAGTCCCGGGTGAATAAGCAGGAGAGATTCGGGAGAAAGAAAGATAAAAGTAAAGAAACAAGATGGATATAAATAAAGAGATAGAGAGAAGGCGGACCTTTGCCATCATCTCACACCCGGATGCGGGCAAAACTACTTTGACGGAGAAACTTCTGCTCTTCGGCGGGGCAATCCATGTGGCCGGCGCCGTCAAGAGCAACAAGATAAAGAAGACAGCGACCTCCGACTGGATGGAGATCGAGAAACAGAGGGGTATCTCCGTAGCCACCTCCGTAATGGGATTTGAATATGACGGATATAAAATCAATATTCTTGATACCCCCGGTCACCAGGATTTCGCTGAAGACACCTTCCGAACTTTGACCGCCGTTGACTCGGTAATAATCGTGGTAGACGCGGCCAAAGGCGTGGAGCGGCAGACGCGCAAGCTGATGGAGGTGTGCAGGATGAGAAAGACTCCTGTGATAATCTTCGTCAACAAGATGGACCGCGAGGGGAAAGACCCGTTTGATCTTCTCGACGAGCTTGAGAAAGAGTTGCAGATCAGAGTGAGACCGCTGTCGTGGCCCATCAACGGGGGCGCGAAGTTCAAGGGCGTCTTCAACATCTTCGAGCATACTCTGGATCTCTTCACACCGTCGAAAGAGACCGTGACCGAACGCGTGCAGATCTCCGACATCAACTCGCCAGAGATAGAGAAGATTGTAGGCGAGGAAGATACAGCCAAGCTGCGTGAGGATATGGAACTGATTGACGGGGTATATCCGGAATTTGACAAGGAAGAGTATCTCCAGGGGGAGGTGGCGCCGGTATTTTTTGGCTCTGCGCTCAACACTTTCGGGGTGAAGGAGCTTCTGGATTGCTTCATAAGGATAGCGCCGTCGCCCAAACCGGTCGAGACCGACGAGAGGGAAGTGAAGCCCACGGACCCGGGTTTTTCGGGATTCGTGTTCAAGATACACGCCAACATGGACCCCAACCACCGTTCGTGCATCGCCTTTGTAAAGATATGCTCCGGGAAGTTTGAGAGAAATGTGAACTACAAGCATATCCGCAGCGGCAAGATGATGCGTTTCAGCGCTCCTACGGCCTTCATGGCTCAGAAGAAGAGCGTGGTCGACGAGGCTTACCCCGGCGATATAGTGGGGTTGCCCGACACAGGAAACTTCAAGATTGGCGACACTTTGACGGGTGGCGAGAATCTGAATTTCAAGGGATTGCCCTCGTTCTCGCCTGAGATTTTCAAATATATCGAAAACGACGACCCTATGAAAGCGAAGCAACTCGAGAAGGGTATACGCCAGCTGATGGACGAGGGCGTGGCCCAGATGTTTGTGAGCCAGTTTAACGGTCGCAAGATTATCGGCACAGTGGGGCAGTTGCAGTTTGAGGTGATTCAGTACCGGCTTCTGCATGAGTATGGCGCCCAGTGCCGGTGGGAACCGTTGTCGCTCTACAAGGCTTGCTGGATCGAAAGCGACGACGAGAAGGAGCTTGAGAACTTCAAGAAGCGCAAGCACCAGTTCATGGCCACCGACAAGGAAGGGCGAGACGTGTTTATGGCCGACTCTAACTATGTGTTGCAGATGGCCCAGAAAGATTTCCCAGCCATCACCTTCCATTTTAGTTCTGAATTTTAGCCCGGATGCACGCGCTTTTTCAAAGTGCGGAGCATCGGGCAGAACTCTATTCGGTCTTTTTCTGCTTTCAGGAATGGGCGAAGATGAGGGCTGAATCGAGAATCTGATTCTCGGCAGTCGAGAGGCGGAATATTATCTTTTCAGCTTCCCAGGTGGTATCCTCGCCTGATTCGGAATTGTTTACGGTAACAGCCTCGGCGTGGGAGTCGATGGTGACCGTTTCGCCGTATTTGGCTTCGTGGAAGAAAGCTATCTCGAAGCGCGAGAGACGGTGGGTGCGGTAGAAGTCGAGGGAGAATTGATTCTGGAGGATGGAGATGTAGCGCACGGTATTTACGTGGCAATAGTAGTCCAGATCAGTGAATTTAAAAGTATAATCGCGTGTTTCTTCAGGCTGAAACGGGCGATTTTTCGCGTTGCGGGTAATAGGGCAGAACCCTTTTCCGCGGATGCACTCTTCGTCGAGATTCAGGGAGGCGGTGCCGAGGCCGCGATGGGAATTGAGGTCGATTATCATCCAAACCGAACGAACGTATCCGAGCGTTTCTCCCGACTCGGAAACCACTGAGAAACAGCGCTCCGAGAAGTGCGGATTCCAGTCTTCCACCCAGGTTGAAAGCGTGTAGTGCTCGCCTGTTGACGGCCATCTCGACATCTCTACGGCCAGACGCGAGAGCACCCAGCCTTTCCCTTCCGGCTCGAGGTTCAGGAATCCTATGCCGAGGAGGTTGGCATGGTCGGTAGCCACATCTATTATCTGCGATACCAGAAGGGTGAGCGGCAACTGCCTAAGGGCATTGCTTTCGCTCGGCTTCACCATAAATTCACGACTGAAAACTTTGATGGATTCCATAAACTTAGAATTAAAGGAGACTGAGAATCAGGCAGGAGTGTAACGGGTGAAATTAAGGCCTATCTCGACTGTAGTGGTGTCGAGAAGAAGCTGCTTGAGTTGTGGGAGCAGCTCTTCAATGGCTGCCAAAACTTCCTGATCCGGAACAACTTGGCCTAATTTCTGGAGCAACCCTTGGAGAATCTGCGGGTTGGCCTCTATCGCCTCCACCACCTGTGAGAGCAATCCGAGGATTACCGGCGTGGAAACGTAGATAGAAAGGTTGTTGTCAGATAGCTGATAGGTGAGGGGAATCCCGTCGGTGCACATTTTCAGCACCCCGGGAATCATCCCTTTGAGAATCAGCAGTAAGTCTTGTTGAAGGCCGTCTTCGCTGTCGGAGCGGAAAGAGATGTCGGGGTTGTCGCCCGGGTCAGACTGCGCCACGAGCCAACGGCCGGCAAGTGTGGTCGGGTTGGGGAAAAGCAGGAGGTTCGAGCCTCCGGCAGCCACGTATTGCAAGGTGTTGCCAACGGATGTCATAAGCTGGGTGGCGCCTCCCACCGACGAGTAATAGCGAACCACGATGTTGCCGTTTTCAAGGAAGGCCACCGTCTGCAGCGCCGATGAATAAAGCTGCTCGATCGAGCTGTAAGCGGTGTCGTGATAGGTCGGAATAATCGGAACCAGGGATAGGAGGTCAAGCACCTGGGAGAGGTCTACATGGATGGCAGAAGAGGGGTTGAGCTCCCATACGAGGTGGAAAGGCGATTCGAGGATTTGAGCCCCTTCGCGCTTGAGCTTCACGGGCACCCACACCGAACCTGCCAACACCTCAGAACGCAGCTTAACGTCGGAGATGTTGAGCACCAGGCTGTCGGCCTGGAGTTTTCCGCTGTAGTTGAAAGAGGAGACATAATCTGATTGCGACGAGCCTTGGAATGCGTAATAATCGCCGGCGTCGCGCAGAGTAATCGGGAGTGATATTTCCGGAGAACCCGGTATTACACCCGGAGCCGGGCCGGTGCCGGAGAGACCGAGCGAGGAGAGGAGGCTGAGGTCGGTAAGGCCTTTGCACTCCAGCTTCGCAGCCGACACGCCGTCGGCGGGAATGAAGGTTACTTCCTTGGCCGGCATGAGCTCCGAGGCGTAGCGGAGTTTCAGCTTTGAACCGCTGTAGACGTGGCTTTCTGACACATCCGGCAGCGGAATGGCTTCATCCTTGCTGCACGCCCCCAAAATCAGGGCTGTGGCGCAGAGAAGGAGAAGCTTGCGGAAAGAAGTCATAAGCTTCATATTTCAAAATCTACGCAGGCGCGGTTATCCTTGAAATCCTTGATGATGGCAGCGGCCGCGAGATGGTCGGGATGCTCGGCATAACGCTTGAGGTCTTCCCAGTTGTCTACGTCGGCTATCAGCACGATGTCCCACTCTTCGTCGGGATTGGCGTTGATGCCCACCTGCATGTTGCGCAGGAAATCAAGTTTCTCGGGGAGGGCGAGCAGAGCGTCGCGGAAGCGGGAGGCGGCATCCAGTCGCTCCTTGGGAGTTCCTTTCAGTTTGAAGGATACGATATGGCGAAGCATAGGCTTTTGACTGTTAGATGTTGGATGTTATCGATGTTCAGTTGGCATACAGACGGGCACGCGCGGCAGCCACCTTCTCATCTGTGATATAGTCGTCATATTCCATGAGCTTGTCGATGCAGCCGTTGGGCGTGAGCTCGATGATGCGGTTGCACACGGTCTGGATAAACTCATGGTCATGGCTCGACATCAGGATCACGCCCTTGAAGTTCTGAAGGGTGTTGTTGAAAGCCTGGATGCTTTCGAGGTCGAGGTGGTTGGTGGGCGAATCGAGCACGAGGGTGTTGGCGTCGAAAAGCATCATTCTGGAAATCATGCATCTGATCTTTTCGCCGCCGGAGAGTACGCTGGCCTTCTTGAGCACCTCCTCGCCGCTGAAGAGCATCTTACCGAGGAACCCTTTGAGGTAGATTTCCGAAGTGTCGTTGCTCCATTGGCATAGCCAGTCAACCAGATTGAGGTCTGTGTTGAAGAAGCTGCTGTTGTCGAGGGGAAGGTAGGCGTTGGTGATGGTCTGGCCCCATTCGTAAGAGCCGGAATCGGCCTTGCGGTTGCCCATTATGATTTCGAAGAGGGCGGTCATTGCACGCGGGTCGCGGCTCAGGAACGCCACCTTCTCGTTTTTCTGAATCTGGAAATTGACGTTGTCGAAGAGCACCTCGCCGTCTACCGAGGCCTTGAGGTCTTTCACGTCGAGAATCTTGTTTCCTACCTCGCGCGAGGGGGTGAAGATGATACCCGGATAGCGGCGCGATGAAGGCTGGATTTCCTCGATGTTGAGCTTTTCGAGCATCTTCTTTCGGCTCGTGGTCTGCTTGCTTTTGGCTACATTGGCGCTGAAACGCTGGATGAACTCGAGAAGCTCCTTGCGCTTCTCCTCGGCCTTCTTGTTGGCAGCCTGTTGCTGACGGAGAGCCAGCTGGGAAGACTGATACCAGAAACTGTAGTTGCCGGCGAAGAGCGATATCTTGTTGTAGTCGATGTCGAGGGTATGGGTGCTGATTGCGTCGAGGAAGTGTCGGTCGTGGCTCACCACAAGTACAGTGTTTTCGAAATTCGAGAGATAGTCTTCGAGCCATGCCACCGTCTCGAGGTCGAGGTCGTTGGTGGGCTCGTCGAGCAGGAGGTTGTCGGGATTGCCGAAAAGGGCCTTCGCCAGAAGCACGCGCACCTTCTCGTTGGCGCTCATATCCTTCATGAGCATATAGTGGCGGTCTTCCTTGATGCCGAGGCCGCTGAGGAGCGCTGCGGCATCGCTTTCGGCATTCCAGCCTTCGAGCTCGGCAAACTTCTCTTCAAGCTCGGCTGCCTTGATGCCGTCTTCGTCGGAGAAATCGGGTTTGGCGTAAAGAGCGTCTTTCTGCTGCATGATGTCCCAGAGCACGGTATGGCCGCGGAGAACGGTTGAGAGCACCGTGCAGTCGTCAAACTCGAAGTGGTCCTGGCTCAACACCGAGAGACGTTCTCCCGGGCCGAACACCACGGTGCCCGAGGTGGGCTGCAGCTCGCCGGCCATTATCTTCATAAGAGTGGACTTGCCGGCGCCGTTGGCTCCGATCACGCCGTAGCAGTTGCCTTTTGTAAAAGTGAGGTTTACGTCTTGAAAGAGGGTGCGTTTTCCAAACTGCATCCCGATATTTGAAAGTTGTATCATCAGAGGGTCAGTTCAATGTCTGATTGGAATATGTAAAGATTATGGAAGCGGCCTGGGTGTCGAGCTCCACCATTGTCGGCCGGAGGATGAAGGGTACGGCCGATGTAACCTGCGTGGATGCCACGCCGGTGGTTGGGTCGGTGTAGTCTTCCGTTGTTACCTGCACCGGGATAAGGGTGAAATCCACGTCGTCGTCGGTAATGGCTGCCAACCCTTTGTTCTTGAGGTTCACGATGTAGTCGCGCATCGAGCTGAAGGTGTAGGAGCCGGCGTCGGAAGAGTAGGAGCTGTAGAAAGCCGATTGATTGTCAGGGACTTTCCCCTCGGCGAAGAACGCGTCCATCTCCGAGGTCTTCACCAGAAGAAGGGCCGGAGGCACACCGATGCCGTAGGCGTTCGAGATCGGCTTGGCCGGCAGAGAGAAGACCATATTGTTGATCACGCCCAGGTCATATTCGCCGCTCCAATATGTGCTGAGGATCTCTTCGGCGGGGAACCGGAATGAAACGGCATAACCGCCGGGAGTGGTGATGATGGATTTCCCCTGCGCGATGAGTCCGTCGAGCTGCTTCGAGGGGGTGAAGTTTATGTTGACGTTGGAGATTACCTCCGGAGCCGTGGTGAGCACGCAAGTTGAGTCTGCGCGCTGCTCGTAGGTAACCACCGTTTCGCCGTCTTCGTTGGTCGACGTAACTCTTGCCGAGTAAGGATAATAGAGGTAAACGGAAGTCTGCTGCACTGCGGCGATGCTCCCTTTCCCGAAAGACGGAGCCGTGTAGATTCCGGGCCAGTATTCAGCGAAATCTTGCGGCCAGACAAACATTTCCGGGTCGGAAAGGTATTTGGCATACAATTCCTGCCCCCTCTGCTTGGGAAGGGCCACTGGAACTTCGACGGTGGAAGAGGCGATGAAGGAAGAATCGGTGTATTCATAGCCCGAAAGGGTATAGCTTCTCTTGGCCAGAGGAGCCGACGCGTTGTAATAGCCTTCGGGGTTGAAGTCGGCCGATATGTCGGAGGGGAGTTGTTGCGTCAGGTCGAATACGGTGAGCTGCTGGGGAGCCAGGGTGTCGCCCGTGATGTATGGCTTCGGAATCGAGAGGATTATCTTGGCAGAATCGATCAGTGCCGGGGTGATGGAGTCGGGAATCTGGAAAGACTCCGCGGGGAGGAACTGTGTTACATAAGAACAATTCAGCTCTCCATATTCGGGCACATTGATTGAGCCCAACAGGGTGAAGGCCGACCGTGATTCGAAGGCCGGCGCCTGAATGGTCTTTGCATCGAGCTGAAACTCAAGCGAATCGATGTTGATTGTAACTTCCGAAGAAGTGATGGAGCCACCGATTGAGCTTACCTCGTCCTGGCAGGCAGTAAAGAAAAGCGAGACAGCTGCAATGGCAACTGTCACGGAATATAGGAAGTTATTTCGCATCTGTCAGTTGTTTGAAGAAATCAGAAATAGCATTCGCGTCTTCGTCGAGATTTTCGTGGAAGAGGATGGGTATGCCTCTCGCCTTTGCTCTCTCCAGAAGATTGCGGGGAGGGAAGGGGAGGTGGAAAATCACGGCGTCGGCATTGTCGATAGCCATAAAGTGGAGAAGGTCGGTATTGAGCGGGAGCTTCTCGTATTGGGCTATCACCTCCTCGTCGAAACCTTCGTCACGGAGCTTGAGGAGGAAATCTTTTGCGAGACGTCCGGTTATTTCGCCGGGGAGCACGGAATATACCACCTTGCTGGTGAGATAGGTTGATTCTCTGGCGTAAAGTTTTTTGAGGTAGAGGGGGAGAAGCGCCGAGATCCAGCCGGATACGTGGACAATCGAGGGGTCCCAGAGCAGTTTTTTCACCGTGTCGGCTGTGCCGTGGGCAAAGTAAATGGCACGTTCGTCGTTGTCCGGACGGTTGCTTCCAAGCTCGTCCACATCGTCTTTGCTTTTTGTGAAATAGTCGTCGTTGTCAACGAAATAGACCTGAATGCGGGACGGTTGGAGCGAAGCCACCTTGATCACGAGAGGGTGGTCGTTGTTATTGATGGAAATATTTACACCGCTGAGCCGAATCACTTCGTGGAGCTGGTTTCTGCGTTCGTTTACCACTCCGAATTTCGGCATAAACGTGCGCACCTCATAGCCCTTTGCAGCCAGTCGCTGCGGGAACATCTTGCCTAAAGTAGGCTCTTCCACCGGGAGATACGGGAAGATTTTATGGGTTACCAACAATAGTCTCTCTTTTGCCATTTTAAGAAAATTTTGTACCCTACAGGGGCGCCGGGAGTCGCGGGTTTCTTACCGCCCGAAGGGGCTCCCGCCGTTAGCCCAGAATAATCACGCAAAGTTACAAAATTTTTGCGACATAAGCAAGTGCCACCACCCTCCGCCCTCCTAAATTCTGCCAATACCCCGCAACTGCCACTCTATGAGGTAGTAGTGCCCACACGGGTATGCCTCTCATTCTTTGCAAATTTTCGATTAAAAAGTGAATTTGCAAATCTGGGGGGGTTATTTGGGGGCTAAGGCGAGGTTGAGGACTTCCGGAATGGTGGAGGCGTAGAGGAAGGTAAGGCCGGAAGTGTACTTGGCCGGTATATCTTCTATGTCAGGGCGATTTTTCTCGGAGAGGATTATGGTGGAGATGCCGGCTCGTTTGGCCGCAAGAATTTTCTCCTTGATCCCTCCCACAGGAAGCACTTTTCCTCGGAGCGTAACCTCTCCGGTCATTGCCAGGCTCCCCTTCAACGGACGGTCGGTGAAGGCGCTGATCATCGAAGTGACCATCGTGATCCCGGCTGAAGGACCGTCTTTCGGCACAGCTCCTTCCGGCACGTGAAGGTGAACGTCGGTTTTTGGGAAGCACGACGGGTCGATGTCGAGCGAAGCGGCGTTGGCCTTGATCCATTGAAGGGCGAGTGTGGCCGATTCTTTCATCACATCACCCAGGTTGCCGGTGAGAGTGATGTTCCCCTTACCTTCCGACAGCGACGACTCGAAATATAGAATCTCGCCGCCCACGGGAGTCCACGCCAACCCCGCCACAACACCTACGGGAAGATCGGTTTCGTAAACCTCTTTCATCACATCTTCCTTCCCGAGAAGGCTGCGCAACTCTTTCTCGTTGATTTTCTTCGGGAACGGGCTGCCGCTGACTTTCTTGACTGCAATCTTGCGGAGCACCTTTGCGAGCACCTTCTCGAGGCCGCGCACACCGCTCTCGCGCGTGTAGTTCTCTATAGCGGCACGTATCGCACCGTCGGTAAACTGCACCTCCTTTTTGGCAAAGCCGTGGTTTTCAAGAAGTTTTGGGATAAGATGACGCTTTGCAATCTCCAGTTTTTCCTCCAGAATATATCCGGAGATATCGATGAGCTCCATCCTGTCGCGCAGCGGGGCCGAGATAGTGGAGATGTCGTTGGCCGTAGCTATGAAGAACACCTTCGAGAGGTCGTAATCGATATCAAGGTAATTGTCGTGGAAACGGCTGTTCTGCTCAGGGTCAAGTACTTCCAGGAGAGCTTGCGCCGGATCTCCGCGATGGTCGTGACCTATCTTGTCAATCTCGTCGAGCACGAAGACGGGGTTGTTGGTTTTGAGCTTCGAGAGGGAGGTGATTATACGGCCGGGAAGGGCACCGATGTATGTGCGCCGGTGGCCACGGAGCTGAGTTTCGTCGTGCAGGCCGCCCAGTGAGATCCTGGCGTATTCGCGGCCTATAGAGTCGGCGATCGACTTGCAGAGCGAAGTCTTCCCCACACCGGGAGCACCGTAGAGGCAAAGGATAGGCGAACGCATGTCGCCGCGAAGTTTCAACACGGCGATATGCTCAATGATGCGCTCCTTTATCTTTTCGAGGCCATATTGGTCTTTCTCAAGGTCTTTGCGGAGTTTGACAAGGTCGATTTCGGCTTCTGAAACGTTGTTCCACGGCAGGGAGAGAAGCATCTCGAGATAAGTGTATTGGAGGGCGTAGTCGGGACTTGTGGGATTGTAACGACGCAGTTTGCCGAGCTCCTTCCGGAAAGCCTCCGCGGTCTCAGGAGACCAGTTCATAAGATCTGCCCGCTCTTCCAGGCGCACGATATCTTCCTCCTCGCCTTCGCCGATTTCATTTTGAATGGTGCGCATCTGGGCGCGCAGGAGATGGTTGCGTTGCTCGCGGTCCATTTCCATAGACGCTTTGGTGAAAATCTCGCGGCGCAGATCGATTTCGCGCTTTATCTGGTCGAGGGCCATGAGAGCTTTCTCTCCGCGCTTGTAGAGATCCTGCTCCAGCGCCATATCGAGTTTCTTGTCATACGGGATAGGCGAAGTGACTATCAGGAAGTTGAGATAGATTTCAGGGTCGTCGGTGATCTCCTTGGGGGCGGCGAGATGCACGTTGGTGTTTTCGAGGAAGAATTCTTTGAGTTCGTCATAGACCCGTTCCACCAATTTCAGCATCATCAGATACTCCTCCCGCTTGTTTTTTCTTACCTTGTCGGGACGAGCCACGAAATTTCCGTAGAAGAAATTTTTATCCCGGTTGTCGTCGGGGAATACCTCTACTGCCTGTTCGCAAGCCAGGAATGCGCTCTTGGCACCGTCGGGAAGGTCTATGATTCTCAGCACCTTGGCAAAGACGCCGACACCGCTTAAATTTTCTACAAACAGTCCTTTCGAAGGATCCTTCACCGGGGAAATCACTACGAAGCCGTCCATGTTCAAAACTTTGGTCAGGATGCGTTCCTGGTCTTCGTTTTCCACGGGAACGGGGAGCGGAACTCCCTGGAAAGGTACAACTTGAGATGTCGGTATGATTATGGTGTCAAGAGCAGATCTGTTCCTTGTCTTTGGCATTGCGTTTATTAATTTTTGGAATCTGAAATCGGTTGCAAAATTAATAAAAATTATGCTTAAATTTGCATTGAAAAGATGTCAAGGATGGTTGAAAAGGGAGTATTCAGATTCAAGAAATTCTCAGTGAGACACACCCGGAGCAGCATGAAAGTAGGTGTTGACGGGGTGCTTCTCGGAGCGTGGGGAGGAGTCGAGGGTAATATCGGACTTGACATCGGCACAGGTTGCGGTCTCATCGCGCTGATGGCAGCCCAACGGAATCCGGAAGCTGAAATCACGGCTATCGACAATCATCAGCCGTCGGTAGAAGAAGCCGCAGAAAATTTTAATGAAGCCGACGCCGCTGGACGGTTGAAGGCTTTCTACGGCAACGTGTTGGAGTTTGGGGAGAAGGAAGAGAACGCCGGGCGATTTGATTTTATATTGAGCAATCCGCCATATTTCGATTCCGGCATCGACCGGCCCGTCACGGCCAGGGAGCAGGCACGCCATCAGGGAGAATTGACGTTGGAGAAGTTGGCGACGGTAGCGGCAAGGATGTTGAAGAAAGGGGGAAGATTCTCGCTGATAATCCCGTTTGAATTCAGAGAAAGGATCACGCTTGCCGCGGCGGACTGTGGGCTATACCCTACACGCATATGTACGGTGGCCGACAAACCCGGGAAGAAGCCTAAACGGATTATGGTTGAATTTGAAAAAAAAAGCGGTGCCACGTGCGCTGAAGAGCTGCTCTATCTCCGGGAAGAAAACGGCTCGTACTCCCAAGCTTACAAGAGCTTGACCGACGATTTCTATTTAGGCCTTCCCTGACACTCAGAAAAGGCCTTGTTTCATATCGAGAAAAGATTCGGGTAAAAATTGCCCGTCTGTATCAGTCGTCGTTGATTTCGTCTTGAGGCTCGTATCGGTTGAGCAGCAGGTTGATGAGCATCACGATGGCATGGTTTGTTGCGCTCTCTATCACCTGGTTGCGGTCTCCTTCGAAATGTCTACATTCAGAAACAAGCTGGTCACGGTATTTTGCTGCGATCCATACCGTGCCTACGGGCTTGAACTTCGAGCCGCCGTCGGGCCCTGCGATGCCGCTTGTGGCGATGGCGCAGTCCGACCGCATCACCGCCGAGACACCTTCCGCCATTGCTTCGACCACCTGCCGGCTTACCGCTCCGTATTTCTGGATCAGGCCGCCCGAAACGTTGAGCACACGCGTCTTCACCTCGTTGCTGTAGCTCACCACGCTGCCGAGATAATAGTTGGATGAGCCTGCCACCTGGGTAATCTTATGGGCTATGTTGCCGCCCGTGCAGCTTTCGGCGCTGCTCACCGTCAGTTCCTTTTCGCGCAGAGAATCGCCGAGAACTTCTGCGATGCTCTTGTCTTCGGTCGATACGGTTTCGTGCGAGAAGATGCCGCTCAGGGTCTGATGAAACTTGTTCATCTTGAAACGAAGCAGCTCCACACCGGTGTTGACGCCGGTGAGAGTGATTTTGGTAACCAGACCGGAGTTGTCTACCGAAATCTTCACATATTCAGGGAGTTGAGCTTCGAAATGCCTGATGATTTTGGTGAGTTCCTGGCGCGTGTAGCCGTAGATAACCACGTGGCGTTTCTCTTCGTGGGCTGTGGCTCCGTCTTTATTGGTAAGCTTAGTCATAATTTGGCAGCAATTTTAGCGTAAGGTGTTTCGTCGAGAGAGGAGAAATCTCCGTCGAGGAATTTATAATAACCCACCGTGGCCACCATTGCGGCATTGTCGGTGGTGTATTTCAAAGGAGGAATCCAGGCCTTGATGCCGTGTTTGGCAGCAAGCTTCTCCACGGCGCCGCGCACGCCGCTGTTGGCCGAGACTCCGCCGCCGATGGCTATGTCGGCCGGCTTGTAGATGCCGATGCTTTTCTCGAGCTTCTCCATCAGAATCTCGATGATTACATTCTGAAGGGAGGCGGCAAGGTCTTCCTGGCGCTCTGCGATGAAGTTCGGATTGGTCTTGAGCTCGTCGCGCAGAGTGTAGAGGAAAGAGGTCTTTAGGCCGGAGAAACTGTAGTCGAGGCCGGGAATGTGGGGTTTGCTGAAGCGGAAAGCCTTGGGGTTGCCGGTCTTGGCCAGACGGTCGATTACCGGGCCTGCGGGATAGGGGAGATTCATCACCTTTCCGCATTTGTCGAAGGCTTCGCCTGCGGCGTCGTCGATCGTTGAGCCAACAATTTCCATCTCGTTGGCGCTTTTCACCACAATGATTTGGGAATTTCCACCCGAAATGAGAAGGGTGAGATAAGGGAAAGGAGGCACGGAATCCTCTTCCGATTCGCGGATGAGCGGAGAAAGCGCGTGTCCCTGCAGGTGATTCACCTCTACGAGCGGAATGTCGAGAGCAAGAGAGAGGCCTTTTGCAAAACTGCTCCCTACCAGAAGCGAGCCGATGAGACCGGGGCCACGGGTGTAGGCAATGGCCGACAGCTCGTCTTTGGACACTCCCGCCTGCCGGAGCGCTTCGGCAACAACGGGCACGATGTTCTGCTGGTGGGCGCGGGAGGCAAGCTCGGGTACCACACCGCCGTAAGATTCATGCACTTTTTGTGAGGCAATCACATTGCTCAACACCACTCCGTCGCGCACCACGGCTGCCGAAGTGTCGTCGCATGAAGACTCGATTCCTAATATAACTCTGCTCATTTTGCTACAAATTTACTAAAAATTCCGCGAATTTTGCTAATTTTGTGCAAAACCACTGAGTGTGGGTGAAAATAAAACTAAGGTAAAGACCACGCTTCTATGGACCTATAAGGTGCTGAGAAGCTTGATATTCAGCGCTATAGTTCTGGCTGTGGTGCTGGTTGCCTTGGTGTATACATCCCTGTCGATTCCGCCCGTCCAAAATTGGATCAAAGGTAAAGTAAAGGCAGAATTAGAGACCTTCTTCGGAAATCATATCGAGATCGACAGGTTGAAGATCATTCCTCTCAACGAGATAATCATCGAAGGCGCCGACATCCACGACCTCAACGAGGAAAGTTGTCTGAAAATCGAGCGCCTCGGAGCCGGGATAAATCTCTGGCGGCTCGTTTTCGGCGGTAAAATAGAGATAACCTATGTGGAGCTCATCAACTTTTCGGCCAACGTGTATCAAACAGCTGAAGGAGAACCTCTGAATATCGATTTCATCATCAAGGCGTTGACCAAAAAGGATGAAAACAAGCCTCCGGCCAGGTTTGACCTCAAGATACGCAACATAGTGCTTCGCCAGGGGAGCGCCAGGTTCTCACGGTTATGGAAGCCCGAGACAGCAGGGGATAAGATTGATTTCAATCATCTTGAGATCACGGACCTGGCAGCCGACGTCACCATCCCGCGCCTGTCGAACGACCACTCCGTGATCGACGTGAGACGCCTGTCGCTGAACGAGAAATCGGGACTCTCGATCAAAGAGATAGGCGGCGTGTTCAAGCTTGAGCCAGACCATCTTGAAGTGCAAGATTTCGTGGTGAGACTCCCCGAAACCGAACTTCATACCTCGGATTTCACCCTTCCTCTGGATCTCGCCTCCCTCGGCGACCGGATGGTGGAGGTAAAGATAGAGAACAGCCGCATCACACCCTCGAATCTCGCGGCCTTTTATCCGCCGCTTGCGAACTTCGACACCCCGATGGCATTCCAAACCGAAGTGGGAGCCAATCTCAGCGACATCAGAATATCGGAACTGACACTCTCGTCGGCCAATGATTTCCAGCTCTCGCTCTCGGGCGCGGTGAGGAACTATTCAGACCTGGAGTCAGCCGAAATAGACGTCAATTCGTTGGCTGCCCATATCTCGCAGGCACAACTGCAACAGGCTGCTGGCACATTTATGAAAGGCGCCTCGCCTTTGGCCGATATTATAATGTCTGGCATCGGAGCCGTAAATCTCGATATGAACGGGATGTATCGGTTCAAGACCGGTGAGCTGGGCGCATCCACCACCTTGCAGACTGCGCTCGGTGAGATCGAACTCACCACCGCCGGACGCCTCACGGAGAACGGCTTTGAAGGAGATATCAATGTCGGAGTGCCGCAGCTGAGGCTCTTTGATATCCCCGTCGGGAAGTATCTTTCATATATCGCCAACTCGCTGATCGGATTCAGAGGTAAGCTCAATTTCAAAGATTTTATGGCCTCGTCGGGGAATCTGGATTTTCAGTTCGAGGAACTCGACGTGCTCAACCGGAGAATCTCGAACCTGTCGGGACGCGTGGCCAAAGAAGGCGCCCTCTGCACCGTGGAGCTCGCTGCCGACGATTCCGACCTGAAATGCGAAATCGATGCCGAAGCCTTGTTGGCGGGAGAGGACTCTCAATGGAGACTCACAGCCGACATTGAAGATTTCGACACCTACAATTCATTATTAACCGAGACCAACACTCCCCGTTACGAGATAAAAGGTATAATCGAGCTTGACGCCGTAGGGAACAACCTTGACAACATCACGGGCCAACTCTCGTTGAATGATTTCAGGATAACCAACTCAGAGGGGAAAAGCCTGGATGTGGACAGGCTAACCGTCTCCGTAGATGAAACCGCGGGCTACAAGTCCATAAGGCTTGCAAGCGATATGGTAGACCTGTCGCTGGAGGGAGATTATGTGCTCTCGAAAGTGCCGGTAATGATACATCAGACGTTGGCGAGTGTCTTCCCCGGCCTGGTTAGGGACGACCGTGAGAAAGCGGAATGTGGAAGCGGAGAGTTGCTCGTCAGTGTGAAAGACGCTCAGCCTCTCATCGACTTTTTCAAGATACCCGTAATCCCGCTCACAGCCCTCAATGTAAAGGGTAGTTTCGACGGAGAAGACGGCACAGTGAGTCTCTCTACCGAGATTCCCTTCATTCAGCAGGGTAAAAATCTGATAACCGACACCTATCTCGATCTGAGTCTCGACGGGCTTCAGCAACGGGTGGCCTTGCAAGCCGGCACGGTATATCCCACCAAAAAAGGACTTCTGCAACTCGACGCCGATCTGACAGGGCACGACAACAACTACCGCCTTGAGCTTGATTTCAACAAAGACCGCGACGTGGCTTTCCGGGGGAGAGCGGCGCTCGATATCCTGGCGGAATTCGACGGCGCGGAAGGAGGGATGCTGCTGGGTGTGGATTGGGAGCGCTCCACGTTGATGCTCAACGGCGCGGAATGGGTGATTGAAGACTCGGAGATGACCTTTGACGGCCGCGCTTTGAGAATAAAGGACTTCTGCGTGCGACACAATGAGCAGTTTGTCCTCATCTCTGGCTATAACGATGTGGAGGATAACGGCGAGATAACCCTTACGCTTTCCGACATCAACCTCGACTATCTTTTCGACACCCTCAACATCCCGCACGTCAACTTCGGAGGGCAGGCCACCGGCGGCGTAACAGCAAGGAGTATCTTCAGCGGCGATCCGCAGGTTGCCACCGACAAGTTGACCATTGAAGACTTCAGTTATAACGGGGCGGTACTGGGTCACGGCGACGTAACCGCGAGACTGAACCTGCCTAAAAAGATGGTGGCCATCGGAGCAGATATCACAAAAGGAGACCATACCGTGGCAAAAGCTGACGGGGGAGTGTGGTTCGGAAGAGATTCTCTGGCTTTCAACTTCCTGGCCGACAGGGTCAACGTCGGGTTCATGCAACCTTTTATGAAGGCTTTCTCATCTGACGTAAGGGGAGAGGCCAGCGGCGAAGCGCTGCTTTACGGCACCTTCTCCGACATAGATATGGTAGGAACGATAACGGCTCACGACGTTTCCATAAAAATCGACTATATAAATGCCTATTACTCCGGCAGCGACACCGTATATCTGACACCGGGGCGAATCGATATCCCTCATTTCAAGGTGGCCGACACCTACGGGCATACGGCAGTAGTGGAAGGTCTACTGACCCACCGGTATTTCCATGAGCCCGCATTCCGTTTCCGCATCAACGATATGGACCATCTGATGGTCTACAACACCGACAGCCGCATTAACCCCCGTTGGTATGGAAAGATCTTCGCCTCCGGGCGAGGCGAGGTGGTGGGCGAGCCGGGAAGCGTGACTATAAGTGCCGATGTGGTGACGGACTCCGGGAGCGACTTCACTTTCGTGCTTTCCGACCAGCAGGAGGCCCAGAAATCGCACTTCCTGACCTTCACAGACCGCCGCAAGGAGGAAGAGGAACGCAACCGAGAGGCCGACGAGCGGGAGAAGATACTCAACCGATTCAACTACAACGTTGTCAATTCTCAGGAGGAGGAATCCGATGTCTTCACTCTTGACCTGCGCGCCTCCGTGACAAACGACATCAAGCTCAACCTCATAATGGACCCGATTGCCGGCGACAAGATAACCGCCTACGGCGACGGCGCCATGACGATGACATACAGCTCACTCACAGACGAACTGCTCCTATACGGGAAATATACTCTGGAGAAGGGAACGTATAATTTCTCGTTGCAGGACATCATCCTCAAAGACTTCATCATCAAGCCGGGGAGCTCCATAGCATTCACGGGCGACCCCTACACCGGTATCCTTGACATCACAGCCGCCTACAGGGTAAACACCAGCCTGACGGAGCTCGACAGCAGTTTCGCCACCGACCGCGAGCTCAACCGCACGAGTGTGCCGGTGGAGGCTTTGCTGATAGTAACCGGAGTGCTCACTTCGCCGAACATCGATTTCGACATAGCTCTCCCAACCGTCACCGAAGAGACCGCGAGAAAGGTGAAAAGCATCATCTCGACAGACGATATGATGAGCCGGCAGGTGCTCTATCTTGTGGCGCTCAACAAGTTCTATCCGCCTGAATATATGGCCACGACCAATTCGGGAGGCGAGTGGGCGTCGATAGCCTCTTCGACCATCTCTTCTCAGATTCAAAATGCGTTGGGCCAGCTCACAGACAAGGTCACGATAGCGCCGTCGATCCGCAGCGACAAGGGTGATTTCTCTGATATCGAGTTCGACCTGGCGCTGAGTTCCCAGCTATTTAACAACCGGCTACTGATCAACGGTAACGTGGGATATCGCGATCCTTCAAACTCCAACACCACTTTCGTGGGCGATTTCGATCTGGAATATCTTTTGACTAAAAAAGGTAATTGGCGCCTGAAAGCATACAATCATTTTAACGATCAGAATTATTACCTGAAGTCGGCGCTCACCACTCAGGGGCTCGGTATCGTATGGCGGAAAGATTTCGGATATCCGGCTTCGGCAGTGCAGACACCGAAGAAAGAGCCCGTGCGCTCTAAAGAGGAGGAGCCGGCGCCTCAGCCCGAGCAGCCCACCCCAGAACCGGAGCAGCCCACTCCGGTGCCCGAGCAGGCTGACATCGAATGAGGCCAACAGAAGAATGAAACCATAAAAGAAGGGCCCCTGAGGCGATGAAAGTCGCGCCAGGGGCCTTCGTTATCTTTGTTAAGACAGGTGTCAGAATTTCTTGAACAAATATTGCGAGGAGATGGATTGGTTGTTGTGGATGCGACGGATCGTGTCTGCAAACAACTTGGCAACTGGGAGGACGATAGCCTTCGGGTTCTCTTTTCCGTAGGGGATTGAGTCGGTGAAAATCATCTCCGTAAGCTTGCTCTCGATGACTCGAGTTGTGGCGGGGTCGCTCATCACCGCGTGGCTGCAGAGAGCCCTTACGGTTTTTGCACCCTTTTCGATCAGAAGGTCGGCAGCTTTAGTGATGGTGCCTGCAGTGTCTGATATGTCGTCGATCAAAATCACGTTTTTATCTTTCACATCGCCAATCACCGTCATAGTCTCCACCACGTTTGCTTTCGCGCGGTTTTTATGGCAGAGCACCAGGGGCACATCGAAATATTTGGCATACGAGTTTGCCCTTTTTGCACCGCCGGCATCCGGAGAAGCTATTACCATGTCGGGGATATGTTGGCTTTCGATATAAGGGATGAAGATGGATGAAGCGTAAAGATGGTCTACGGGAACGTTGAAGAAGCCCTGGATCTGGTCGGCATGGAGGTCCATAGTGATGAGGCGGTTGATGCCGGCCACGCTAAGAAGATCAGCCATCAGTTTGGCCGCAATGGAGACGCGAGGCTTATCCTTGCGGTCCTGACGCGCCCAACCAAAGTAGGGGATTACAGCCACGATTGTGGCGGCCGAGGCACGTTTGGCAGCGTCGATCATGAGCAGGAGCTCCATGAGGTTGTCGCTGTTGGGGAAGGTAGACTGTACGAGATATACCTCGGCGCCACGGATTGACTCCTCGAAACAAACCTCGAATTCACCGTCGGCAAAACGTTCGATCTTCATCTTGCCCATCTCGATGCCTAAATCTTTACAGATAGCTTCACCAAGGTAGTGACTTTTAGTGCCTGCAAATACTTTGATTGGCGGTAAATAGCTATTCATGATGCAATTAAAAAAGTTTATTGTGGTTAGTGATTATTCTGATTTTGTTCCCGCAGGGGAATCACCACGGCGCTTGAGCCGGGAATTTTGATTTTTAAGGGTGTATGGCGCGACACCTCCAGATCGAACGTCTCTCCGAAGAGAAGGTCTTTTGCGCGGCCTTTGAATTCCGGAAGCCTCGCCATATCGAAGGCGAGCTCCGGGATATGGATTTCTGCAAAACGTTCGTCGCGGCTGAAATTGGCCACAATGAGCAGGGCCTCGTCCTCGTCGTGGCGCAACCATGCGAAGAGGGAATGCCCGTCGAAACCGGGGCGCCCGTCGTTGGCATACATCAGGTCGAAAAACTCTCCTTCGCGCAGGGCGGATCGGGAGTTGAGCATCTTCAGAACCTTGGAGAAGAATTTCCGCAGGTTCTTCTCGTGGGGCGTCAAGGCTGATCCGTCGGCCTTCCCGTCGGAATACCATCGGCGCAGGGAGGCCACGCTCCAATAGTCAAAGATAGTGGTGCGGTTGTTCTGGCCGGCAAAACCTTCGTTGTCGGCGCCCTTTTCGCCGAGCTCCTGCCCGTAATATATCATAAACGGGCCTTTGGAGATCATGCTCGAAACCACAAGGTGAGGAACGATACGTGCAGCGTCGCCGGCATATTCGGGCGAGCAGAAGCGCACTTCGTCATGGTTTTCCAGGAAATTGAGCATCTGCGATCCGATGCCGTCTACGGTCTTCCAGCAGTCGGTGAGGCGGGATGCACTCAGGCCGTGACGCTCAATCCCAACGAGAGTATCATAGAGATTCACCTTGTCATAGAGGTAGTCGAAGCAGCCGTAACCGAGGAAATCGCGATATTGGCCCACATCATAAATTTCTCCTATGAAGATGAGATGCGGGAAATCTTTTTTCAATTCGGGTATCACGTAGTGCCAGAAAGGGAGCGGCACCATGAAGACCATATCGCAACGGAACCCGTCAACTCCCATTTCGGCCCAATAACGCAAGATGGATGTCATCTTCTTCCACGTATCTGGAATCGGGTCGAAATGTTCTGAGCCATCGGAGTAATCTTTGCCGTAATTCAGTTTTACGGTCTCATACCAGTCAAACTCGGAGCAGACAGCCGAAAAACAATCGTTTCCCGTGGCCTTTGCTGGAATCTCTGTGTAGGAGAATTCTTTTGCACCATTACGGGAAACGTGAAATTCTTGATTTTGGATGTAATAATAATTGTTGGAGGGGCTGAAAAACTTTTCGCGGTCGTCATCTGCGCCGAAGTCGTGCTCGCCTGCCGGGGCTTTGTCGGAATGATAACACCGGGCCGTGTGGTTGGGCACGAAATCAATCAAGACCTTAAGCCCTTCCTTATGGATCCTTTTTACCGCAGCTTTGAACTCGTCTATGCGTTTCTCCACATTCTCGGCCAAAGCCGGGTCCACGTCGAAATAGTCTTTGATTGCGTAAGGCGAACCGGCCTCTCCCTTCACGATCTCTTTATGATCCGGCTTGATGCCAAATTCTGAGAAATCTGTCTTGGTGGCGTGTTCGATCACCCCCGTGAGCCAAAGAGCGTTGACCCCAAGATTTTTAATCCCCTTTATAACCTTTGAAGTGAGATGGTTAAACTTCCCGGAGCCGTTGCGTTCAAGCGAGCCGTAAGGCATCGGATCGGGTTCCGGGTTGGTAAGTATGCGGGGGAAAAATTGATAGACAACCAATCTCTCATTCTTCCGGGGAGAGGAATTGAGATGGCTGTCTACGCTGCTATCAATCCGAGGGGTCATAAATAGGATTGAATTTTTAGCAAAATTAAAAAAAAATTCAAAGAAAACAAAGAAGAGAGCCGCAGGTCAGAAAAAAAATTGTAGACCTTAAAGATTAAGGCCGTATTCAATAAAAATTGGAATTTTTTGAAATTGAGAGGGGAGACCGAAAAATCAGGGACTCAGGATGGAGAGGAGGGTCTGAAACTTATTGTTTGTCTCCTCCCATTCGGCTTCGGGAGCAGACTGCGCCGTGATTCCACCTCCTGCAAAGAGAGCTGCCTCGGTTGGTGTAAGAAAGGCGCAGCGCAACGCTACGTAAAAATTGAAATCCCGGTGGCTCACGGGACCCAAGAAGCCTCCGTAGAGCGCGCGCGGACCTTCGTGGCGTTGAATCAGCTCGAGGGCCAACGTTCGCGGATGCCCTGCCAGAGCCGGTGTGGGTGCAAGGTCGCGCAAAAGTTCCGCCAGGTTTAAATCGGGACTTACCGAGGCGGAGATGTCCGTTTTTATATGTTCAATTTTTCCTGCCTGCAAAGTGGTTGGAGAGCCGACTTGCGGTGAGAGTCCTGCATTGCGGAATGCTTCCTCAATATGTGCAGTCACGATGGCTTGCTCAAGCTTGTTTTTGGTGTCCCACGGGGTTTGTTGGGGCGATACGAGTCGGGTGCCGGCAAGCGCCACTGACGAGAGCCTCGCGCCGTCGGATTTCAGCAACAATTCCGGCGATGCACCTATCCAAGACCCGAACTCGCGGGTACTGATAAAGAAAACGAACGCATCGGGGTAAGCCGTGCAAAGATCCCGAAAGGCTTTGTCGGCGTCTATGGGAATTTCCACTTTCAGTCTTCTCGAGGCCACCACTTTCTTACCGGGCGAGCCTTCGAGATTTCTCTTGATTTCCTCTATATAGGAGAAATATTCGGGTCTGGAAAGCTCTTTGAAGTCATAAGTTTTTAGATTCCTCTTCAGAACATCGGCAGGAATTGAAGGGAAAGGCTCAACCAATGAATAGAGTGCCATTCCCTCGATGTCGGCGAAGGGAGATATTGCGAAATCATTTGCTCCCGGGGCGGAAAGTGAGCCGTCAGAACGTTCTGCTCGGAAAATCCATTTCTCTTGCGCGCCTGGGAGGCGGTAAGCGATTACGTCCATTCTCAGTCTTCCTTTATGGTGGGTTTAATCACCGAAACAGCCACAAATGTTGCGATGGAGGTGACCATTATAAAACTGAAGAAGAACAGATATCCGGCGCTCAACGTACCCACATTGTCGAATTTATTGAAAAAATCGAAAATCCAGCCTGCAGCCATTCCCGGAATCATCATGCCAAGCGCCATGAACGCCGTGCAGAAGGCGTAATGCGAGGTCTGACTTTCGCCCGCGCTGAAATACATCAGGTAAAGCATATAAGCCGTGAACCCGAAGCCGTAGCCGAATTGCTCGATGCCGAGCCCGACGGAAATCCAGAATAGATTGGAGGGTTGGTAGAGGGCGAAAATACAATATACGAGGCAGGGGAGGGTGAGCGACAAGGCCATGGGCCAGAGCCACCGTTTAAGGCCACCGCGCGCTACCAGAAGACCCCCGACGATACCTCCGGCAAGAAGGGCCACCACTCCGACGGTGCCGTTGGCAAACCCCACCTGGGCCGTCGACAGTCCGAGACCTCCGTTTTCAACGCTGTCGAGCAGGAACGGGCTTACAAGCTTGAGGCACATAGCCTCCGGGAGCCGGTAAAGCAGAATGAAGGTCAAAGCCAGCCAGATATGTTTCTTCCGGAAGAAGGTGAAGAAGGTGAAGACGAATTCTTTAAGCAGAACCTGGTGGGAGATGTCGGTCCGAGGTTTGTCGGCTGCGGGTCGGGGCAGGGCAAACCTGTCCCAAAGGAAGATGAGGAGGAATACGGCGGAGAGGAGGATGAATGTGGCCGACCAGGCTGTGGAGACTTCGGCATATTTTATCTCAAGATACCCAGCAAACATAACGATCAGACCTTGGCCGAGGATGCTGGCGATGCGGTAGAACGTCGAGCGGATACCCACGTAAGCGGCCTGCTGCTTTTCATCGAGTGCAAGCATGTAGAAGCCGTCGGCCGCGATATCGTGTGTGGCCGAGCAGAATGCCATGATCCAGAAAAATACGAGGGAGATGAAGAAATAGGCTTTCGAGGTGATGGCTATGGCTACCGAAGCCATTGCCACAGCTATCAGCAGCTGCATTCCGAGAGTCCACCACCGTTTCGTCTTGATGAGATCCACAAACGGGCTCCAAAACGGTTTTATGACCCACGGCAAGTAGAGAAGGCCGGTATAAAATGCCATCTCAGTGGGAGGAATCCCCATGTTGGTATACATTATCACCGTGAGCACATTCACGGCGAAATAGGGGAGCCCCTCGGCTATATATACAGAAGGAATCCAACCCCAGGGACCGAAGGAGCTGGCCTTTGCCGGGGTTGGATTCTGGTTCATTTATAGATAGGTTTTAATCTGGAGCGGGTAATTACCAGATGATCACGCGTTCTTCTTCGGTGCGGAACATGGGATCGCTTTCTTGGATGCCGAACGCTTCAAAGAAAGGAGCGATGTTGCGCAAAGCAACGTTGACGCGGTTCTCGCCGATTGAATGAACGTCGCTCACTGTCCTCACCTTGATCTCTTCGGGGCGGATGTTCTGAGCCCAGAGGTTGGCGAAGTTCATATAGAACACCTGAGCCGGTGTGAACCCGTCGATGAGTGCTTCTTCAGAATTGATGTCAACGCCTTTCTTCTTCTGCGAGTCGAGGAAAGCGGTGTAGGCTATTCTGAGACCGCCCTGGTCGGCGATGTTTTCACCGAGAGTGTATGCGCCGTTGGCGTGGAGGCCGGGGAGCACTTCAACTGCGCTGTATTGGTCCACCAGACCTTGCGTGAGCTCCTTGAAGGCTGCTGCGTCTTCTGCGCTCCACCAGTTTTCCATATTTCCCTGAGGATCGAAGAGAGAGCCCTGGTCGTCGAAGCCGTGGGTGAGTTCGTGACCGATTACCACGCCGATGCCGCCGTAGTTTTCAGCATCGCTCGATTCGGGATCGAAGAAGGGAGCCTGCAGGATTCCGGCCGGGAATACGATCTCGTTGTTCAGAGGATTGTAGTAGGCGTTGATGGTCTGCGGAGTCATGCCCCATTCGGTACGGTCAACGGGTTTCCCCCATTTCTTGAGATATTCGTCGGAGTGCCACATGCGGGCGTTGTGAATGTTTGCCCAGTATGAAAGCTCGGGATCCACCTCCATGGTGGTGTAGTCTTTCCATTTGTCGGGATAACCGATCTTGACAGTGATGGAGTTGAGCTTCTTCATGGCCTGAACCTTGGTGTCGTCGCTCATCCAGGGAAGATGGATGATGTGTTTGCCGAGCGCGTTGCGGAGATTTTCCACGAGGTTTTCCATATAAACTTTGGAGCTTTCGGGGAAATATTCATTTACATAGAGCTCGCCGATAGCCTCGCCCATGAGGCCTTCAACCACACCCTGCACGCGTTTCCAACGCGGTTGCTGCATCTGCACGCCGCTTCTCACCTTGTTGAATTCAAAGTTTGCGTCGGCGAAGGCGTCGGAGAGGAAGGGTGAAGCACCCTGCACGTATTGCCAGAGATAATAGTCCTTCTTCTCGCGGTCGGAGAGGGAAGCCAGCAGGTTGTCGCCCTGCTTCACGGTGTTCGGTTCAGTCACGTAGAGCTGGGCCGGAGGTTCGATCCCCATTGTGGTCTTGATAAACTCGGCGATGGCGATGTTGGGATAGAGAGCCTGAGCCTCCTCGAGGGTCATCAGATTGTCGATGGCCTTGAGGTCGCGGCTTTTCTCGCGTGTCCAGGTAGAGTCGGCGATAAGGGTCTCGATCTTAAGGACGTTTTTGGCGATGCGTTTGGCGTCTTTCTTGGAATAGCCTGCGTTCTGCATCTGAGTTTCGATGAGTTTCACGTAAGCATCGCGCACCTTCTTGTTGTCCTTATCCTTGAGCAGATAATAGTCGCGGTCGCCGAGGCTCAGAGGAGCGCCGCCGATATACATTGCATACTCCGAGCTGTTGTGGAGGTCTTCCTGCGGCATGGCGCTGATGAAGGGAGAGGCGAAATATTTATGCACCCAGAAGAAGAGGTCCTTCATGTCGGCCGGGGCAGTGTTTTCGATTTTGGCGAGGTCAGCCTTGATGGGGGAGGCGCCGAGTTGGTTTCTCCTTACGCTGTCCATACCGCTTTCGTAAATCGCGGCAATCTTATATCCGATGGTGCCCGGCTGGGGGTTGGTCTCGCCGATACCCGTAACGATGCGTTTCACTCTCTCGTCGGTAGAGTCGGTCAGGATGTTGAATTGGCCATAGCGGGCATACTCGGGAGTAAGCGGGTTGGCTTCCATCCATTTCTGGTTCACGTGTTTGTAGAAATCAACACCGGCGGGATATTCGGGTGAAATACCCTCCTTGTTGAGGCTCTTCAGGTGTTCCGCGCCGGCGTAGAGTCCGGTGGTGAAGAGCAGGGTCAATAGAAGTAATTTCTTCATGATATTATATTTAGTTTGTTTGTTCTGATTTATTTCTAATTGATTGTAAATATAATTTCTATCTGAGTGATCAATCGGCTGTCATTTCAGCGTAAAGTTCATACTCTCCTGCACCGGTCACCACGGCTTCCACCATCTCGCCCGGCCGGGCGTTGCAATTGTGGATGATTACCTCCTGGTCAACTTCCGGAGAGTCGAATTCGGAGCGCCCGATGGCTGTGTCGCCGTCGTTCTCTTCAATCAATACGGTTATCTTCTTCCCTATCTGGGCAAGATTGTGTGCTTCGGCGATATCCCTCTGGATGCTCATGATCTCATCGAGGCGCGACTGCTTCACGTCTTCCGGGATATCGTCTTGAAGGTTGTCGGCGGCCAGAGTGCCCTCTTCTTCAGAGTAAGCGAAACCTCCAAGGCGCTCGAACTTCTGCGAACGTACAAACTCCTTGAGTTCTTCGAAGTCTGCCTCCGTTTCGCCCGGGAACCCGGTCATGACTGTCGTGCGCAGATGGATGCCGGGCACTTCCCTGCGTATGGCGGCAAGCAGCTCGAGTGTTTCCTCACGGGTGATCTTGCGGTTCATAGCGCGCAACACCGGTGTGGAGATATGCTGAAGAGCTATATCTATGTAGTTGCAGACGTTGGAGTGCTTTCTGATCACAGGGAGCAGGTCCATCGGGAAATCGGCAGGGTAGAGGTAATGGAGACGAATCCATCTCACTCCCGGGATTGATGCCAGAGAATCCACCAGCTGTGCCAGTCTTTGCTCGCCGTAGAGGTCGATACCGTAAGACGAAAGGTCTTGGGCGATGATGTTGAACTCTTTTACGCCTTGGGCAACCAGGCCTTCCACCTCCGCCACAATCTCTTCTATGGGGCGGCTTGTGTGGCGCCCCGTGATCAGAGGAATGGCACAGAAAGCGCAGAAACGGTTGCATCCCTCCGACACTTTTATGTATGCACTCCAGGGAGGAGTGGTGAGTTTCCGAGTGCTTTTCTCCGGATTTCTCGATTCGCGTTTCGAGTCGGGTGTTTGCTCGGTTTCCTGCGTTAGGTCAGGAAGGGTCTCGATGAAGTTTTTCCAATCGAACTTCCCATACCAGAGGTCCACCTCCTGAAGCTCGTTTTTGAGCTCTTCAAGATATCGCTCCGAGAGGCAACCCATCACCACCACCTTCCCGATGTTTTTTCTCTCCTTCTCGGCAATGAGCTGGAGAATCATATTGATGGACTCTTCCTTGGCGTCGGCGATGAAACCGCAGGTGTTGACCACGGCATATTCACCTTTTACCTCCGAGGGATTGTGCACCACGTCATACCCCTTTCTCTCGAGGCGCGAGAGCAGCGACTCGGAGTCAACGAGATTTTTGGAACATCCCATTGTAATGACGTTGACGATGGGGCGCGCTTTCAAGGAAGATTAAATTTTAAAGAGACTTTTTACGAATTCTTCGGGATTGAACACCTGCAGGTCGTCGATACCTTCTCCGATGCCGATATACTTCACCGGAATCTTGAACTGGTCGCTGATTCCGATTACCACGCCGCCTTTCGCCGTGCCGTCGAGCTTGGTGATCGCCAGGGTGTTGACATCGGTGGCTGCCACGAATTGTTTTGCTTGTTCGTAGGCATTCTGCCCGGTGGAGCCGTCAAGAACGAGAAGCACTTCCTGAGGAGCGTCGGGGAGAACTTTCTGCATCACCCGTTTGATTTTGGTGAGCTCGTTCATGAGGTTGATTTTGTTGTGAAGACGGCCTGCGGTGTCGATGATGACCACATCGGCGTTCTGGGCCTTGGCGCTGCTTACCGTGTCGTAAGCCACTGCCGCGGGATCGCTTCCGGCATTCTGCTTGATCACCTGCACTCCTACACGCTCGCCCCACTTCTCGAGCTGGGGAATAGAGGCGGCGCGGAAGGTGTCGGCAGCGCCGAGAATCACCTTGTTGCCGGCTTTGGCAAACTGGTAGGCGAGCTTCCCGATGGTTGTGGTTTTACCCACACCGTTCACACCAACCACCATTATCACATACGGTTTCTTATCTTCCGGAACGGTGAAATCTTCCTCTTCGCCTGCCGTTCCCGAGGGTTTGACAAGCATATTGCTGATCTCCTCGCAGAGGATGGCGTTGAGCTCCTGGGTGTTGACGTATTTGTCTCGGTTTACTCGTTCTTCCAGGCGCTGGATTATCTTCAGGGTGGTATCCACGCCGACATCGCTGGTGATGAACGCTTCCTCGAGACTGTCGAGCACTTCGTCGTCTACTTTGCTTTTCCCAGCAACGGCGCGAGTAATTTTTCCCCAAACGCTCTCTTTGGTCTTCTGCAGACCGCTGTCGAGCTTCTCTTTCTTCTCTTTTGAGAAAAATTTATTGAAAATACCCATATTTGTCAGTTGGTGAATGTTTCTGCAAAATTAATCATTTTACCATTCATTTGCAAGACACCCACTTTTGCCGGCAATATTTACGTGTCGGGTAAGATATAGATGATTCTTTGGTTGGATGATCCGCGGAATTGCAGGTCGGGGTCTCTGAGAGATTCTACGAAGGGACCGTCGACTATAGCCTCCACATAGGGAAGAATGGCCCGCAAGTTTTCAGACGCCAAAATTTCCTCGTAGGTGAAACCTGTGTAGAGCCATACCGTGTAGCCGGCTTCATTTATCGCTTTGGCGAGCCGGGTGCTTGCTTCGGGAATGAAGAGGGGGTCGCCGCCGGTGAGGGTTACGTTGAAATCTTCTTCCCTCACGATATCGAGAATCTCCTCCAGCGTCATCGGCGTTCCGGCTGTTGGATCCCAGCTTTGGGGATTATGGCACCCGGGGCATCGGTGGCCGCATCCGGCCAGATAGATTGAAGTGCGAAATCCGGGGCCGTCTACCGTCGTGCCCCGGATTATATCCAATACCTGGAAAGTCAAGCTGTTGCTGTTCATGCCGGTCTTTACCCTTTTGGGCGCCGAGAGAATCTCTATTCGTGAATCACTCTGTCGCGCAGTTCGGCAAGTTTGCCGGAGTTCCAGCGGTCGGTGGTCCCCACAAGGTAGCCCGTGATGCGCTGTATAGTCTCGAATTTCGACTGACATTTCGGGCAGTGGGTCATTCCTGTGGTTGCGTTTTCGTAGCCGCACTTCGGGCAGTGGTTGCGGTTGTGGTTCACACTTCCGTAGCCCATGTTGTAACGGTCGAGAAGGTCTACGATCTGCATGATGGCTTCTTCGTTGTGGGTGGCGTCGCCATCCATCTCTACGTAGAAGATGTGGCCGCCGCGGGTGAGCTCATGGTAGGGAGCCTCAACCTTAGCCTTATGGCGCGGCGAGCATTTATAGTAGACGGGCACATGGTTGGAGTTGGTGTAATAATCTTTGTCGGTTACACCTTTTATCACGCCGAACGTCTTGCGGTCTTTCTTTGTAAACTTGCCGGAGAGGCCTTCGGCCGGAGTAGCGAGGATGGAATAGTTGTGGCCGTAGCGCTCGCTGAACTCGTTGGCTTTGCTCCTCATGGTGCGGATGATCTTGAGGCCGAGTTCCTGCGCTTCTTCGCTCTCGCCGTGGTGATGGCCTGTGAGGGCGATGAGACATTCGGCCAGTCCGATGAACCCGATGCCAAGCGTGCCTTGGTTTATAACAGACTCGATGGTGTCGTCGGGGTTGAGCTCGGAAGCGCCGTTCCAGAGGGAGCCCATGAGCATGGGAAACTGCTTTGCAAGCGCCGTGCGCTGGAAATCGAAGCGTTGTTGCAGCTGACGGGCGGCCGTTTCGAGCACACTGTCGAGTTTCTGGAAGAAGAGGTCGAGACGTTGCTTTTCGTCTACGATATGCATCACTTCCAATGCGAGGCGCACGATGTTGACGGTGGTAAACGAAAGGTTTCCGCGTCCGATACTGGTCTTCTCGCCATAACGGTTTTCAAACACGCGTGTGCGACATCCCATCGTGGCCACCTCATATTCATAGCGTTTCGGATCGTTGATATCCCATTTCTCATGATGATTGTAAGTAGCGTCAAGGTTGAGGAAATTAGGGAAGAATCTGCGGGCCGAAACCTTGCAGGCCAGCCTGTAAAGGTCGTAGTTGCGGTCTTCCGGGAGGTAGCTTACCCCTCTTTTCTTCTTCCAGATCTGGATTGGGAAGATGGCTGTGGCGCCATTCCCCACTCCTTCGTAGGTGGAGTTGAGAAGCTCTCTGATCACACATCTCCCTTCGGCCGAAGTGTCGGTGCCGTAATTGATGGAGGAGAACACCACCTGGTTGCCGCCGCGCGAGTGGATGGTGTTCATATTGTGGATAAAGGCTTCCATGGCCTGATGCACACGGTTGACGGTGCGGTTGATTGCGTGTTGCTTGTAACGCTCTAGACCGCTGAGGCCGTCAAGGTCGCGCTTGATATAATCTTCTATCTCGGAATCATAGATGGCCGAAAGGTCTTCGCCGCAAACCTGCTCGATGGTCTTTACCTCTTCTACATAAGATGACCTGACGTAAGGGGCCAGATAGAAATCGAAAGCGGGTATGGCCTGCCCTCCGTGCATCTCGTTCTGAGCCATCTCGAGCGAAATGCAGGTGATCACGCTGGCGGTCTCGATTCTCTTGGCAGGGCGGCTCTCGCCGTGACCGGCCACGAATCCGTTGTGGAGAATCCTGTCGAGCGGATGCTGCACACACGTAAGGCTCTTGGTGGGGTAGTAGTCTTTGTCGTGAATGTGGATATAGTTGTTTTTCACGGCTTGAGCCACTTCAGAGTCAATGAGGTAGTCGTCGACAAAAGGCTTGGTGGTTTCGCTTGCGAACTTCATCATCATACCGGCGGGGGAGTCGGCGTTCATATTGGCGTTTTCGCGCGTGATGTCGTTGTTTTTCGCCTCGATGATTTCAAGGAATACGTCGCGGGTCTTGGCGCGGCGCGCGATGGACCGCTGGTCGCGATAGGCGATATATTTCTTCGCCACATCTTTGCGCGACGATTTCATCAGTTCCACCTCCACCTTGTCCTGGATATCTTCCACCGACATCTGTTCCGGGGAGTTCATCCCTATGCGGTCGGTGATTCTCTGTATCAATGCCTCGTCTTCACCCTGAGGTGTGGTGAGCATAGCCTTTCTTATAGCGGCCTTGATTTTTTCTTCGTTGTATCCAACAACGCGGCCGTCTCTTTTTACTACCGTTTGAATCATATTGCAAAGTTATTATTTCTCTTTAAAACGGGCAATATTTTAGAAATAATTTTTCAAAAAATTTTATTTTTGGAAA
This sequence comes from Muribaculaceae bacterium, assembly GCA_022509145.1. Lineage (GTDB taxonomy): Bacteria > Bacteroidota > Bacteroidia > Bacteroidales > Muribaculaceae > Lepagella. The sequence goes on from JAFLTX010000001.1 coordinate 67,247, forward strand.
ACTTTTTAACATTCCTAAAATTTTAATAACCTGAAAATAAATAAGATGCAAATTTTTTTGGAAAACTTTTTGCAAAAGTCAATTTTCAAAAGTTAATTCTTCTCAAAAATATGCCATCAATCTATAAGACACACGATTAGCGGTAAAACACCCGAAAAATCGATGAGAATTTTCACTTGAGAGGGGATTGAATCAAACCTAAGAGGAGGGGAGAATGTTGTATTATCAGAGGAGGGATTTTGATAAATTCGGGGAAGATTAAGTCAATAAAAAATTCTTGATTATGGATAAAATTACTAAAGGAGAAGCCCTGAGATACCATGAAGAGGGGCGTCCGGGAAAGATTGAGATCGTACCTACCAAACCATACTATTCGCAGAAAGACCTTGCGTTGGCTTATTCACCCGGCGTGGCTTATCCCAGTATTGAGATTGAGAAAGACCCGGAAATGGCTTTCAAATATACCGATCGCGGCAACCTGGTGGGTGTGCTCAGCAACGGAACGGCGGTTCTCGGGCTGGGCGATATCGGAGCTTTGGCCGGAAAACCTGTGATGGAAGGGAAGGCGCTGCTTTTCAAGATTTTCGCCGGCATCGACGCCTTCGATATTGAGATCGACGCCAAGGAGCCGGATAAGTTTGTTGAGGTAGCCAAAGCCATCTCGCCAACATTCGGCGGTATCAATCTTGAAGATATAAAGGCTCCCGAGTGTTTCGAGATAGAGAGACGGTTGAAGGAGGAGTGCTCGATACCTGTGATGCACGACGACCAACACGGCACAGCCATCATATCGGGGGCTGCTCTCATAAATGCCTGTGAGATTCAGGGGAAGAAGCTCGAGGATGTGCGGCTTGTAGTCAACGGAGCCGGTGCCGCGGCCATAAGTTGCACCCGGCTTTATATGAAGCTGGGGGTCAAGAAGGAGAACATCGTGATTTGCGACTCGAAGGGAGTGGTTCACAAACGGCGCTCTGACCTCAACGCCTTCAAGGGAGAGCTGGCCACGGAGAGGGAAATCGATTCTTTGGCTGAGGCGCTGGTGGGAGCCGACGTTTTCCTGGGATTGAGTGTCGGAAACATTCTGACGGAAGAGATGATAAGGAGCATGGCGCCCCGGCCGATAATATTCGCGCTTGCCAACCCGGAGCCGGAGATAGCCTACGACAAAGCCATCAAGGCTGTTCCCGACATCATCGTGGCCACCGGAAGAAGCGACTATCCGAATCAGGTGAACAACGTGTTGGGATTCCCCTATATTTTCCGCGGCGCGCTGGATACCGAGGCCTCCGAGATAAATGAAGATATGAAGCTGGCGGCGGTCTATGCCATCGCCTCACTGGCTCATAAAAAGGTGCCGGCGGAGGTGGAGGCGGCATACGACGTCTGCGATTTGAAATTTGGCCGGGAATATATCTTGCCGAAGCCTTTGGACCCGAGATTGCTGCTTGAGGTGGCTCCTGCGGTTGCGAAAGCGGCCATGGAATCGGGTGTAGCTGGCAAGGAGATCAAAAACTGGGCCGATTACCGGCGGTTCCTGGAGAAGGTGGTGCCGCATGACGACAATCATGAGGCGAAGATGAAAGCTCTCGCACGCCATGAGATTCTTTGCCGGCGAGTGAGCAAGAGATAACCAAGTCGATGGAATCTACTTCTTCCAGAAACTTCTCGTGAAGAGGATGAGTATGGTGAAAAGCTCGAGCCTGCCTATGAGCATCAGGGAGGTGAGCACCCATTTCGCGGCATCGGGCACGAGTGCGTAATTCCCGTTGAATCCTGTGATGTCTGTGCCCACGCCGGTGTTGCTCGTTACGGAGAGCGAGCAGAAGAATGAATCGCTCAACGGCAAGCCGATGATACTCAGAATCACGCCGCCGATAAGGATTACGAGAAGGTAGAGGAAAAGGAAAGCCAAGGTCTTCTGCAAAACAGGAACCGGTGTGCCCTTACCGTTCATCGTCACAGTCTTTACAGAGTTGGGGTGCATCAGGCGGTAAAATTCATTTTTCAAGAATTTGTAGAGCACTATCACGCGGTCGATCTTGGCGCCGCCGGTGGTACTCCCCGCGCAACCTCCCACGCCCATCATCAGGATGAGGAGCACGAAGGCAATCGGGCCCCAATCGAAGAAATCGGCTTCTGTGAGCCCGGTAGACGACAGCAGCGAAACGGCCTGGAAGAGGGGGTCGATTGTCACGTCTTCCAATTCAAACGCATGCCCGGTGATGATTACATTGATAGTGAGCAGAGCGTAGCAGACGAAAATTGTGGCCACGAATATCCTGAGCACCTCATTTTTCCAAACCTGCTTCAGCTGGCCCGTGGCACCACGGAACACGAGTGTGAAGTTCACACTGCCGATAAACATGAAAATCGTTATCACACCCTTTATATAAAGGCTGTCCCACTCGTCGAGCGAGAAATCGTGAGAGGCAAAGCCGCCCGTCGACATTGTAGACAATCCGTAACAGATAGCGTTGAAACCTCCCATCTTGGAGAAGGAGAGCAGCACGATGGCTATTACGGTGAAGATAGTATAGACGAGCCAGAGGTCTTTTGAAGTGGACCCTATACGCGGGCGTATCTTGTCGTGGGTGAGGCCGGTTACTTCCGCGTTAAACAATTGCATGCCGCCCTGATAGTTGAGCATCGGCACGATGGCGATTGTAAAAAGAAGGATTCCGAGGCCTCCGATCCATTGCAGCAGGCATCGCCAGATCAATATGGAGTGGGGGATACCTTCGTAACTGTTGAGAACGGTGGCGCCGGTGGTTGTGAACCCGCTCATCGTCTCGAAGAAAGCGTCGGTGATGCCCAGATGGGTGCGGCAGAAGATGAACGGCAGCATCCCGAAGAGCGAAAGCACGATCCATGTAAGAGCCGTGAGAAGGATCGCCTCGCGTTTCCCCATCTCCCGGCTGGAGGGCCGGATGCTCATGAGAATGAACCCGACGCCGGCGGTGATGCCCATGGCCATTATGAAGTTGACCACGTTCCCTTCTTTGTAATATATGCCGAAAGCGGCCGGGATAATCATAATTCCCGCCTCTACAAGGAGCAGCCACCCAAACACCCGAAGCAACATCGGGAAATTTACGTAACTTTTATGTGAGAATACCCTGTTCACCGCTCTTTGCCGTATCTAATTTTAATTATAACCTGATCCTTCTCCACTGTTCATTTAAACCACTTCTCCATCTTCTGAAGCATGCCTGCCAGACAGAAAACCACCACGAAGTCGCCGGCTTCGATCTTGGTGTGACCGTTTACCAGCATACATTCGTCGCCTCTCACCAGAGCGGCCAGCGTCATTCCGTAGGGCAGCTTGAGGTCTTTCACCTCATGGCGAGTGATTTTGGAGCCCTTTTCAGCCTGCACTTCGGCCACCTCGGCATCGGCGAGGGTGAGGAACTTGGAGTTGCTCTCGTCGGCGGCCAGCAGCAGCTTGAAGATGCGGCTCGATGCCAGCAATTTCTTATTGATGGTGGTGCCGATGTTCAGATTCTCGGCCTGGGAGAGAAACTGGATGTTCTCTACGTCGGCGATAGTCTTCTGAATGCCGAATTCCTTTGCCGTGAGGCAAGCGAGGATGTTGGTTTCAGAAGCTTCGGTAAGCGCCAGGAAAGCGTCGTTCTGATAGATGTTGTTTTCGCGGAGCACCTCGATGTCGCGTCCGTCGCCGTGGATAATATCGCAGTCGGGCAGTTCGGTGGCGAGCCGCTCGCAGGTCTCGCGGTTGTCGTCGATGATCTTCAGCTGATACAGGTCGTGAAACTCCTTTGCAAACCTTACTGCAATACGGCTGGCTCCGTAGATGAAAGCCTTCTTGATCACGCGTTTCTTCTTGCCGCAGAGGTCTCTTACCTTCTCTATATATTCCGGGGTGGTGATGAAATAGACGATATCGTCGAGCAGGAGTCTGTCGCGGCCGGTAGGGATGATTGTCTCGTTGTTGCGCTTGATCGCCGCCACGTGGAAATCGTGATTCTCCACCGGCAGTTCCATCAGCATCAGATTGAGCAGCGGGCTGTTCTGGTGCAGTTTCACACCGATCATCAGCAGTTTCCCGCCGTGGAGTTCGCCCCAGTAGCGCGCCCAGTTATGGCTCAGCGAGAGGTTGATTTCCTCGGCCGCCAAAAGTTCAGGATAGATGAGCTGGTCCACTCCCAGTTCCTTGATGATGGCGGTGTTTTTAGGGAGGAGGAATTCATAGTTGTCAATGCGGGCCACCGTCTTTCTCGCGCCCAGCTTCTTGGCGATGGCGCAGCTGGTGATGTTGCGGCTCTCGTATGGGGTGACGGCCACATACAGGTCAGCCGAAGAGATGCCGAGCTGCTTGAGGGTGGCAAACGAGGAGGTGCTTCCGTTGCACGTCATCAGGTTATAATTGGCGTCGATCATATCGAGGCGCTCCTGATCGGAATCAAGGAGGATTATATCCTGGTCTTCGTTCGAGAGCATCTTCGCCAGATGCGATCCTACTTCGCCTGCTCCTGCTATTATTATCTTCATCTGCTTATGGGATGGGTCTAAGAATCTTTCTTTAAAACAGCCTTTACGATGGCATCGGCATCAATGCCGGATTCTGCTTTCTGCTCGGGGATGGAGGCGTGTTGCACCCATGCATCGTCCACTCCCAGCCGCTGCACGGGGAGTTGTAATCCTTCATCTGCGAGAAACTCGCACACTGCCGAACCGAAACCGCCAACCACGGTGCCGTCTTCCACCGTAAACACGGCTTTATATCTGCCGGCAATCTCCCTGAGGAGGTCTTTGTCGAGCGGTTTGATCCAGATCATATCGTATACGTCGGTCGGTTTACCCTCCTGTTCGAGCCTCCGCGAGGCCTCCAGCGCATCGTTGAGCACGGCGCCGACCGAGAGAATGGCCACCTGCGCGCCGGGTGAGGCCTTTATTGCACGACCTTTCCCCATTGGCACGGGGGTGGGATCACCGTCTTCAGGATTTTTAGGCACTTTTCCCCGTGGATACCTGATGGCGATCGGGCCGGCGGTGTTCGCAGCCGTAAGCATCAGTCCACGGAGCGTCTCCGCATCACCCGGTGCGGCAACGGCCATTCCCGGGATGCAGCGAAGGTAAGCGATGTCGAGCAACCCGTTGTGGGTAACCCCGTCTTCGCCCACCAGGCCTGCACGGTCAATGCAGAAGACCACGGGGAGTCCCTGGATGGCGACGTCGTGGATTATGTTGTCGTAACCACGCTGCAGGAAAGAAGAGTAGATGGCCACGAACGGCCGCTTGCCTGCCGATGCCAGACCGCCTGCAAACGTCACGGCGTGTCCTTCGGAGATTCCCACGTCATAACCACGTTCGGGGAAGACTTTCATAAAGGAAGCCATCGAGGTGCCCGACGGCATCGCTGCCGTTATTCCCACGATGTCTTCATCGCTCTTGGCGAGCCTGATAAGAGTGTCCGCAAATACGTCTTGCCAAAGTTTCAGCGCTTTTGAGTCGGAGGGTTTTTCGGCGCGCTCTTTATCTCTGACGCCCGTTTCGGGGTCGAATTTCCCGGGAGCGTGCCATGTGGTGGGATCATCTTCCGCCACATTATAGCCTTTACCTTTCACCGTGTGAAGATGAAGGATGCGGGGACCTTGAATATCTTTGATTTCGCGGAAAATATTCACGAGCTCCACCACGTCATGGCCGTCAAACGGGCCGAAATAGCGGATGTTGAGCCCCTCGAATATGTTCTGCTGCTTCGAGATGAACGCTTTCAGTGAGTTGGTGAGCCTCGTCACGCGCCCTTTGCGCCCTTCCTTGATGTAACCTTTCCGTTTGAAGAAGTCGTAAGTGCGGAAGCGGAAGCGGTTGTAGCGCCTTGAAGTGGAGAAACGCGACAGATATCTGTGAAGAGCCCCGACGTTGGGATCGATGCTCATGTCGTTGTCGTTGAGCACGATAAGGAGGTTGTTGTCGCGGTTTGAGGCGTTGTTGAGCCCTTCGAACGCGAGCCCGTTGCTTATTGAGGCGTCCCCGATCACGGCCACCGTCTTGCAATCTTTTCTGTCGGGATTCAGTGTGTCGGCCACAGCCATCCCAAGCGCTGCGGATATGGAATTGCCGGCATGTCCGGCCACGAAGCTGTCGTAGCTGCTCTCGGCGGGATTCGGAAAGCCGCTGATCCCTCCCTTGGTGCGTTGCGATGCAAAGAGATCTTTGCGCTCCGTCAGTATTTTATGGGCGTAAGCCTGATGGCCCACATCCCATACAAGGTTGTCGCGTGGAGTGTCGAACACATAATGAAGGGCCACGATAATGTCTACGGCCCCCATGCTCGAGGCGAAATGCCCCGGGTTGCTCGACAGATGCTGAATGAGAAATTCTCTGATCTCGCTGCACACCTGCGGCAACTGCTCCACCGGCAGTTTGCGCAAGTCGGCAGGATTGTTGATCGTGGAAAGGAGAGACGTCTGAGGGTCTTTCTTTTCTGATTTCGCTTTCTTGGATTTTCCCATTTATTTCTTTAAATATCTTTTGTACAGCGGCACGAAAACGATGATTCCCGATATCGCCACCCAAAAAATATTTATCAACGTAACCCCTCCGCGGATAAAAATGAAGACTACGAGCCAAATCCATAAAAGGGCCACCAATGACAGACCGAAGTATTTCATCTCGTCTTCTTCAATCGTTTTATGCCCCGCCCCAGTATGGAGCGGGGCATAAACAGCGTTAGGGATTTTCTATTGACGGGTCTTATTTATTTACCTGATACTTGTTCCAGCCGTCCTTGAGGTAAGCCACGGCTTGCTCTGCGGCTGCCACACCGGCGTTGAAGTTGGCTTCGGCAGTCTGGGCTCCCATCTTTTTGGGAGTGAAGAATACGCGCGATGCGAATCTCTTTTCAAACTCTTCAGCCTTGTCGGGTTTGATGTCGGATACATAGCGGAGGTCTTCGCGCTCCTCGAGAGCCTTGAGAAGGCCGTCTTCGTCTATCACCTCCTTGCGGGCGGTGTTTACGAGCACGCCGCCTTTCGGCATCTGCATCACGAGATCATAACCGATCGACGCCTTGGTTTGGGGAGTGGCGGGAATATGAAGCGAAACGTAGTCGTTCTGCGAGAAGAGGGCGTTCACGTCATGCACGGGAGTTACGCCTTCAGCTTCCATAACGTCGTCGGCCACGAATACGTCGAGCGCTTGGATATCCATTCCGAAACCTTTGGCGATGCGGGCCACGTTGCGACCCACCTGCCCGAAGGCGTAGATACCGAGGGATTTACCCTTGAGCTCCGTGCCTGACTTGCCGTTGTATTGGTTGCGGCACATCATCACCATCATACCGAAAACGAGCTCGGCCACGGCGTTGGAGTTCTGGCCCGGGGTGTTCATCACGCAGATCCCTCTTTCGGTGGCGGCCTGCAGGTCGATGTTGTCGTAACCTGCACCGGCTCTTACGATCACCTTGAGGTCGGGGAGACCGGCGTCCATCACTTCGGCGTCAACCTTGTCGGAACGCACGATGAGGGCGTTGGCACCCACAACGGCTTTCAGCAGGTCGGCCTTGGTGCCGTTCTCTTCCACACGGATTTCGTTGCCAGAGGCATTTACGGTGTTTTCAATCGCTTTTACAGCTGCCGCTGCAAACGGTTTCTCTGTGAAAACAAGTATCTTCATGGTTTAAATCTTATCTTAGTGTTTCGATTCAAATTCTTTCATGGCATCTACAAGAGCGTCTACGCTTTCCATGGGGAGAGCATTGTAGAGAGAAGCTCTGAAGCCGCCCACCGAGCGGTGGCCCTTGATACCTACGAGGCCCTTTGAAGCTGCGAATTCAGCGAATTCTTTCTCGAGGTCAACGTATTCGGGGTTCATCACGAAGCAAACGTTCATAATAGAGCGGTCTTCGGTGGCCACGGTGCCGCGGAAGAGCTTGTTGCGGTCGATTTCGTCGTAGAGCTTCGATGCCTTGTCGAGGTCCATCTTTTCCATCACCTTGATGCCGCCGATCTGCTTGTAGTAGCGCAGAGTCATCAATGCAGAGTAGATGGGGAGCACCGGGGGAGTGTTGTACATCGAACCCTTCTTGATGTGGGTGCGGTAGTCGATCATGTCGGGGATGGGGCGGGATACCTTGCCGAGAGCGTCTTCCTTCACGATAACGAAGGTAACGCCGGCGGGAGCGAGGTTTTTCTGGGCACCACCGTAGATCAGAGAGTATTTGGCAACGTCTACGGGGCGTGAGAAGATGTCGGAGCTCATGTCGCATACCATCGGGATGGGGCTGTCGAGGTCAACGCGGGTCTCGGTGCCGTAGATTGTGTTGTTGCTGGTATAGTGGAAGTAGTCGCAATCGGTGGGGATGGTGTAGTCCTTGCCGAGCTTCGGAATTCTGTTGAAATTGAATTCTTCGGAGCTTGCCAATACGTCAACTTCGCCGAAGAAGCGGGCAGCCTTGATGGCGTTGGTGGCCCATGTGCCGGTGTTTACGTAGGCAGCCTTCTTGTTGAGCATGTTGAAGGGCACCATGTAGAACTGAGTGCTGGCGCCGCCGCCGAGGAACAGTACGTGGTATCCTTCGGGCACTTCAAGAAGCTCCTTGAAGAGAGCCACGGCTTCGTCTACCACTGCCTGGAATTCTTTCGAACGGTGGGAGATTTCAAGAATCGAGAGGCCTGTGCCTGCAAAATCTTTGATAGCTTTTGCTGTCTCGTCGATGGTGTAGGCGCTCATGATACTCGGCCCTGCATAGAAATTGTGCTTTTTCATGTGTTTAGTGGTTCTTGATTTATATGGTTATATTATTGGCGCAAAGATAGTCAAAAATACTTTGATTTTCAAAAGAAGATCATCATTATCGATACTTTTTTTCATTCCGCCCTCCCGGAAGGGCGAACCGAGCTGGCCCCGACAGCCTTATTTCAGGCAATCGCGCTCTTAACCCTCATCACTTTTTAGAGCCAATCTAAAAATTTTGTTGCAAGGTTCTTCCGCAAGGGAGCCAAAATTCTTTGGCGCCCTAATCTTTTTTGCCGCGGATGAAATTCATACGCTCGGCCATTTTCTGCTCGGAAGCATTCTCGGCGGCATTCCAGAAACGCCTGTCGGTGACGCCGTCGGGAAGATACTGCTGGTCGACGTAATGATTGGCGAAATCGTGTGAATACTGATATCCCTCGTGATAGCCGAGGTCTTTCATTAGCTTCGTCGGGGCATTGCGCAGATGCAGGGGCACCGGAAGGTTGCCGGTTTCTCTGACGCAAGCCAAGGCCTTGTCGATCGCCAAATAAGCCGAATTACTCTTCTGGGATGTGGCCAGATAGATGGTGCATTCCGAAAGGATAATCCTCCCTTCGGGCCATCCTATCTTGTTGAGAGCGTCGAAGGTAGCGTTGGCAAGGAGCAGGGCGTTGGGGTTGGCCAAGCCGATGTCTTCGGCAGCGAGAATCACCAGGCGCCGGGCAATGAAAGCCGGGTCTTCGCCTCCCTCCACCATCCGCGCCAGCCAGTAGACTGCCGCGTCGGGGTCGCTCCCTCTCACAGATTTGATAAAGGCCGATATGATGTCGTAGTGCATCTCGCCGTCCTTGTCGTAGGCGAGGGGATTTTGCTGCAGCGAGTTGGTGATGTTCTCGTTGCTGATCACCACAGGTCTGTCGGCTGGAGTGGATTGCTCCAGAAGGTCGAGAATGTTGAGCAGTTTCCTGGCATCACCGCCGGCAAACCGCAGGAGCGCCTCCTTCTCCCTGACGTCAAACTGGCGCTGGCTCAGCAGCGGGTCGGTGGTGATGGCGTTCTCGAAGAGCTGCATCAGGTCGTCTGCCTCAAGGGGCTTGAGTGTATAGACCTGGGCTCGCGAGAGCAACGGACGTATCACTTCAAACGAAGGGTTCTCCGTGGTGGCGCCGATAAGGGTTACCACACCGCGCTCCACGGCACTCAACAGGCTGTCTTGCTGAGATTTGTTGAACCTGTGGATTTCATCGATGAAGAGGATGGGCCTCCCTTTTGCAAACAAGCCGGCTCCTTCCTTCTCGCATAAAGCCAACACTTCGCGCACGTCTTTAACGCCGGAATTGACCGCGCTCAGAGTGTGAAACGGCACTCCGATATTCTTGGCCAGGATATGGGCCAAAGTGGTTTTCCCCACTCCGGGAGGGCCCCAGAGTATAAAGGAGTTTACTCTGCCGGTCTCCACCATATTGCGGATGATTCCGCCGGGACCTACGAGGTGTTTCTGGCCTATGTATCTGTCGAGCGAATCCGGCCTCATCCGCTCTGCCAATGGTATATTGCTGTTCATAGATAATTCAAAATCAAAAAATCAATTACAAATATATAAAAAAATGAGTAAATTTGCAATGAATTATGAGTGAGACTATACGATTGAGGTTGAAACCGGAGGAAAGCGCCGATAGAAGCGCTCTGGAACGCCGCATTGCAGAGAAAGCCGGTAAAGCGCCCGTGGATTTTCGTATTACGCGCAAATCTATCGACGCCCGCCAACGGCAGGTGTGGGTCGAGATGGACGTTCTTGCGTCTTTCAGTGCCGACGATCCTCTGCTTCCGGCCTTTAACCCGAAGGATTTCAAGCCGGTTGCGCCGGACGCCCCGCAAGTGGTGATCGTAGGTGCCGGGCCCGCGGGTTTGTTTGCCGCCTTGAGGGCCATAGAGCTCGGATGGCGCCCGGTGGTGGTGGAGCGCGGAAAACCGGTGGAAGACCGTCTTCACGATGTGGTGGCGCTTCAGAAATCCGGGAAACTGGACCCCGAGTCAAACTTCTGCTTCGGCGAAGGGGGAGCGGGTGCTTTCAGCGACGGGAAACTCTTCACCCGCTCGAAAAAACGCGGCGATGTGAAGGAGGTGCTCGCCCTGCTGCATCAGCACGGAGCAAAGGAAGATATTCTTTATGAAACGCATCCGCATATCGGGAGCGACAAACTTCCCGGTGTAATCCGCAACATTCGCCACAGAATTGTAGAAAACGGGGGTGAAATTCTCTTTTCAACCAAATTCGAGAGCCTGGTTTTTAAAGACGGTGAAGTTGCCGGGATAGTTACCGAAGACGGCCGCGAAATTTCCGGGCCGGTTATCCTCGCCACAGGCCATTCCGCAAAAGACGTCTACCGCTATCTTCATTCAGCAGGGGTGCCTTTGGAAGCCAAAGGGTTTGCAATGGGTGTGCGCCTGGAGCATCCCCAGCAGTTGATCGACAGCATTATCTACCATAATCCGAAAGGCCGCGGTGAATACCTTCCTGCAGCTGAATATCGCATGGCTGTGCAGGTTGACGGGCGCGGTGTCTACTCTTTCTGCATGTGCCCCGGCGGAGTCATTGTGCCAGCAGTTTCGGCGGCAGGGGAGAGCGTGGTCAACGGGATGTCTTCATCGGCCAGAAGCGGACGCTGGGCCAATTCCGGGATGGTGGTCGAGATTCGCCCTGAAGATATCGAAAGTTCACAGCCTGAAAATGTCGCTGATGAAATGGGGATGTTGGAGTTTCAGCAAGGGGTGGAGAAACGTTTTTTTGAAGAAGCTAAATCGCTGAGCGCGCCGGCTCAAAGGATGAAAGATTTTGTCGACGGTAAGCTCTCCAAGTCGTTGCCGCCCTCGAGTTATGTGCCCGGGCTGCACCCTGCCGATCTTTCCAAACTTTTGCCGCCCCATGTTTCCGACCGCCTGCGCAAAGGGTTGAGAATAATGGGGAAAAGATACCCGGGATTCTTGACCAACGATGCGGTGCTGATCGGATTGGAATCGCGCACATCGAGCCCCGTGAGAATTTCCCGCGACCCCGAAACCCTGCATCATCCCGCCTATAAAGGTTTGTATCCGGCAGGTGAGGGGGCGGGTTATGCAGGAGGGATAGTTTCGGCTGCAATCGACGGTATCAACGCTATGAATGCGATAGCCGGCGTCAATAGGCAGAAAGCCGATGACCGGTAAGATAAATTTAATAAATTTAAAGAAAAGCAAAATATATGATTTTGAATATTGAGACGTCATCAAAGCGTTGTTCGGTGGCGATCACTCATGAAGGAGAGGTGAAATTCCGGATGGTTTCCGACTGTGAGATGGACCATTCCGCGCGCCTTGCGCCGTTTGTCGACGAGGCATTGCGCCAGCTGAAACTCCACGACGCCAAGCTCGAGGCCGTGGCCGTAAGTATGGGTCCGGGGTCTTATACAGGCCTCCGCATAGGTCTCTCCCTGGCCAAAGGCCTCTGCTTCGGCAGCGACCTCCCGCTAATCGGAATCCCCACCCTCGAATTGATGGCTACAAAAGCCCTCTTCGCGATGGGGCCGCTTCCCGAAGGCGCTCTCTTCATCCCCATGATAGATGCGCGGCGCATGGAGGTCTACACTGCAGCTTATGACGAAGGGTTGCGACAGGTGGTTGAACCGCAGCCTATGATTCTCTCGGAAGAATCTTACAAAGAGTTTGCCGAAAGACCCATTATCCTGATCGGCGACGGGGCTGAAAAAGCTCTTCCCGTTTTGCCGTTCACCCCGATTGCCGTCTATCCGGAGATGCCGCTGGCCGAGGATATGACAGCCCTCTCGGAGAGGGCGCTCCGCAAGGGCGATTTCCTCGATATTGCCTATTCCACGCCTTTCTATCTGAAGAATTTCCAGGCAACCACTCCGAAAAATAAAATTTTTGTGTAAATTTGCAGTTGCTACACATCTATAGAAAGAATACCGACGGAATATGATTCCATACAACACACGCCAAACCAAGCTTGCACTGCCGGAGTACGGCCGGCTGGTGCATGAGATGATTGATATATGCGGCGGTATTGAAGACCGCGACAGCCGTAACGCGTTTGCAGCCGTTATCGTGGAGACGATGAAGGCGATGACTCAGGAGAAAGGGAAATTCCCCGACGACAGAAAATATTGGGACCACATCCACGCCATAAGCGCCGGGCAGCTCGACATTGATTATCCTTACGGCACTCCCCAGGAGGCGGCCGAGCAGGAGCCCCCGAAGAAAATCCCTTACAGTGCCTCTGATTTTGGCAGGCGCCATTACGGCCACATTCTGCAGAAGTTGGTGAGGGAGGTGGCCATGATGCCCAATTCGGAAGATAAGGACGCTTGCGTGGAGCTCCTTGCCACCCATATCAAGAAGAGCCTCGTGGTCAACAACAGCGAGAACTCCACCGACGAGATAGTGCTGTCAGACCTCGCAGCCATGTCGTCGGGCAAGATCCAGGTGGAAGAAGGCCTTTTCGACCTCCCCGAATATAAGGAGGAGAAGCCGACGAAAACGGCTAAAAAGAAGAAAAACAACAGGTAATAACCCGGTAAAAGCATGAGCAGTTTCATTGTAGAAGGCGGACGTCGCCTCGTAGGCACGGTATCTCCTCAGGGCGCCAAGAACGAGGCGCTCCAGGTGATTTGCGCCACGCTGCTGACCGGCGAGAAGGTGACAATCTCCAATCTCCCTGACATCCTCGATGTGAAAAACCTCATCGAGCTGCTCCGCGAAATGGGAGCGGAAGTCAACTTCACCGCGCCGGACGTGTGTGAATTCCAGGCAAAGGATATCAATCTGGATTACGTCTTCTCGCCGGAATTCCGACGTAAGGCACAGAGCCTCAGAGGTTCGGTGATGGTTACGGGTGCGCTTCTCGGCCGTTATGGGAAAGCTCTGCTTCCCAAACCGGGCGGCGACAAGATAGGCCGCCGCCGTCTCGACACCCACTTCCTCGGTTTTGAGAAACTGGGCGCTTCATTCGAATATGACTCCTTCTTGAAGATTTACCATATCGAGGCGAAAGAGGGGCTTAATGGCACGTTTATCCTCCTCGACGAAGCCTCCGTGACTGGTACCGCCAACCTTATCATGGCCTCGGTCTTGGCCAAGGGCGTCACCACGCTCTACAACGCCGCGTGCGAGCCATACGTGCAGCAGCTCTGCCTCATGCTCAACAGGATGGGGGCAAAAATCTCGGGTGTCGGCTCCAACCTGCTCACAATCGAGGGCGTCGAGGCTCTCCACGGTACGGACCATCGCCTTCTGCCCGACATGATCGAGGTGGGAAGTTTCATAGGAATCGCCGCCATGACCGGGGGAGATGTGACTTTGAAGTCGGTAAGCATGAAAGACCTCGGCGTGATGCCCGATGCCTTCCGCAGGCTCGGGGTGTCGCTCGAAGTGACCGGTGACGATATCAGGGTGAACCAAAAAGAGATTTATGAGATCGACACGTTTATCGACGGCTCGATAATGACGTTCTCAGATGCTCCTTGGCCCGGTCTTTCGCCCGACCTTCTGAGCATCTTCCTTGTGGTGGCCACCCAGGCGAAGGGGAGTACTCTGATTCACCAGAAGATGTTTGAGAGCCGCCTCTTCTTCGTTGACAAGCTTATCGACATGGGCGCCCGCATAATCCTCTGCGACCCTCACCGCGCTGCCGTGATAGGAAGCGGAAGGTTCCACTACCTGCAGGCCACCGACATGGCGTCGCCGGATATCCGCGCCGGTGTGGCCATGCTCATAGCGGCCCTCGGTGCCCGCGGCACAAGCCGTATCCAGAACATCGGCCAGATCGACCGCGGATACCAGCAGATCGACAAGCGCCTGAATGCTCTCGGAGCTTCAATTATAAGAGAAGATTAGACCCCTGGAATAGAAGTTAAACCAAAATTACCCTCCCCGGAAAGGGATTGTGAAGAAGACGTAAGGATGATAACACGCGATGATCTGTTTTGTGTAGGTCGCACTTTCCGTACCCACGGCTACAAGGGCGAACTCAAGGTAGACTTCACTCTCGATGAGGAAGACGTCATCGCTCAGATGCCCGTTTTCATCGAGATAGACAATATCCCGGTGCCGTTCTTCCCCGAGAAACTGAGAGGAGGGGTCGACAACAACGCTTTCATCAAATTTCGCGACATAGACTCCGACCAAGCCGCTGAATTTCTTCGTAACAAGAACTTGTATGTGATAAAAGCCGATCTTGCCGAGCGTCTGGGATGCACTCCCGACGATCTCTCGGCTTTCGAGGCCGGCTATGAAGGGTTCAGGATCGTGGATGCCGAGTCTGGTGACCTGATAGGCGAAGTGGCCGGGCTCGAAGAGGGCGTGGAGTATGATTATCTTCTTGTGAGATTAAACGATGGCGAAAAAGAAGTGTCTATTCCTTTGGTTGAAGATTTTATAACAGAGATATCAGAAGATGCCGACGGAGAAGGGGGCGAGATTCGAGTGGCCCTCCCCGACGGTTTTCTGGAGATTTGATGCGTTTTTCTAACAGTGAGGATATGGAAAATTACGTTTTTGACGAAGATAAAGCCCTGGCGTTCATCCGCGAGGCAGTCGGGAAGAAAGTAAGCGACAAATATTCCGACGATGAAATCTTGTTTATCATAGACACAATCTGGGATTATTACGAAAACAAGGGTTTCCTTTCTCTCGATATGGACGAGACCGAAGAGGAAATTCTCGACGCCGACGACCTTATAGAATATGTGAAAAAAGAGGTGGCGGCCGACGAAGAGCTTATGATGGATCCCGCCGATATTTCTCAAATTGTAAAAGCTGAACTTCAATATGAACAATCGCTCGAAGATGTCGGATTTTAAGAAACTTCTATGTGCAGCCGTTTGTGCCTGCGGGCTTCTTCTTCCTTTAGAGGCCGGAGCCGCAGGAAGAGACGCAAAACTCGACGATTACTCTTTCATTGAGATGATCAATTCGGTCGACCTCGGCGACCAATCGGATTTCATCCAGCAGTTCCAGAACAAAGAGGCGAGAGCCAAACTCCTGCCTAAATACAACGGTAAAGACGGATGCACCGTGGAGAATTACCGCAACAAGGAGGTGCTCCTCATCACCATTCCGGCGCGATTGCTCTTTGCTCCCAACGAAACTCTGCTCAACGACAAGGCTTCGGAATATCTGCAGCCGTTGAGGCGGTATCTGCGCCAGCCCGACACGTATCGCGTTCTTCTCGTGATGCACACCGACAACACCGGCTCCGAGCTCTATCGCGATGAAATCACGGAAGAGAGGGTGGAATCTATCTTCGAATGGTTTGAGGAGAGCGGGAGCGACACGTCATATCTCTTCCCCTATGCGATGGGCGACGAGATGCCTATCTACGAAAACGATTCGCAGAAAAACCGCGACGCCAACCGCCGCCTTGAAGTCTTCCTCATGCCCGGGAAGAAGATGCTCGACCAGGCAAAGAAGGGGAGAATAGAGTTTTAAAAAGACTATATATTATTATGTGTTTAACCGGTTATATAATGTGTTGTAACCGGTTTTGCAGTTTATATATTCCCGGTGTGAAGATAGATATCGGCCGGATTTAATCTTTTGAAATTATGGGTGCGTATACGCTGACCTACATATATCACGATTGTTTCCTGCTTGAGCCGGATGCGGAGACTGCCGTTCTTTTCGATTATTGGAAAGATCCTTTGGCCGACAGCACCAACAAGGATTTCCCTCCGCTGCTTGAGAGGCTCAAGAGCAAAAAGCGCGTCTATATAATCGTGAGCCATCACCATAAAGACCATTTTTCCCGGCGCATTTTCCTATGGGCGAAGGAGCTTCCGGATGTGAGATACATCGTGAGCGAAGACGTATTCAAGGCGGTGAAATATATGTTTACAGAAGGCTCGACGTATGCCGGCTACCGACCTCCGCGTGAATCCCTCACCGTGTTGAAGCCCGGGGAATCTTTCAACGACGGGTGTCTCTTGGTAAAAGCATATCGTTCTACAGATATCGGTAATTCTTATGCTGTCGAGACAGCCGAGCTTAAGGTTTTCCATGCCGGCGACCTCAACGCGTGGCTGTGGATTGATGAGTCCACCCCTGATGAGGTTGAAGAGGCGCGCAATAATTTCACGGAGATAATTTCAGAAATCAAGGCCGATTATCCGGCCTTTGATGTGGCTATGTTTCCCGTGGATTCGCGCATAGGACGCGAATATTGGTGGGGCGCCAAATATTTTGTAAATGCGGTAGACGTTGATTTGTTTGTGCCGATGCACTTTGAGCTTACCGAAGTTGAAGGCTTCGAATTGCGTCATCGTCTCGATGCCGGTGCCTTCGAGCTTTATGCCCGCGGCTCGTATGGCTCCTACCTTTTCTTGCAGCAGACCAGAAGCCGTTACCGTTCAGGCAACAATAAATAGTTTCCGTTCAGGAATCAATAATCAAAAGCAAATCTTTGTAAAGGATGCGCCGCTATAGATTCAAGCTGGCGCTTGCTGAACTTTCTTAGTTGATTATCAGCTGAGAGAATGCTATCGATGTGAGGGGTGTGTACACCCTGGCGTATTGACGTATTATCTCAAGGGTGGTGTTTTTAGGTTTCCTCATTGATGTGTCGGACGCGCCTGCATCCTTAAAGTTGGTAAATTCTATCATAGGCAGACTTTTTTTAACTTACATATTATAAACGAAAAAGGTAACGCCATTATTATTATAAGCTTAGAAATTATCTTATCAAGACCCCGCCGACTGTTTTGGCAACATCTGCAAAAAGAGATTCCCCGACCTTGCCCGGCCGGGGAACTCCGCTTAACTAAATAAAAATTGATTAACTAAGATTTCTTAACTAAGAAAACCTTTTACCTGTAGTTATCCAATCGGCATGCTCATTCGCCTATTTTAAAGGGCCGGCCGTTGATGGGGATAGAAATGTAAACTTTCATAGATTATATTTTGTTAATTAGTTGTATTCTACAGGGAAAAAAGTATTATCTTTGCAACAGATTAAGACCTAAACGCAATAGAGCCATGATGTCGGAACGGTGGCATTTGGTTTAAAGACCGTATGTGGAGGTATTCGAATTACCCGTTGCGTTTTTAGGTCTTATTATTTTACCCTTTTATATTTCTTGAGTGTAAACTGCTGGGAATTACTTTTCCCAGCAGTTATATAGTTAACTATATTGCCCTTTTTGCCGTTGACTTTGAGATTATAGTTGGAATGAACTACAAATTTTTCATTCCGTTCACGATCGAAATATATAAAGGCTTTGCCGTCATGATATATCTTCTTTCCTGCTCTCCTGATAGGAAATTCTGCGAGATGTTCAGGCGATAATTGATTTTTTACCTGATTATCTAACTACAACTTTCTCCTTACCTACGATGTAGAGACCGGGCTGCAGACCTTGAGTAGCCTCGCTCTTTGAAACGTTTCTCTTCACCACGGCTCCAGCGATGGAGTAGACGTTTATAAGTTCGTTCTCATCAACGCCGACTGTGCCTACGCTGGTAACGGTGTTGTCGGTCTGAGCGCCATATAATTCTACACCCAGAAGTCGGATGCCATAACCTGTATCTTTGGCAGTAGGAAGAATCTTGATAGACTGGATGTCGTCAAGATTGGCTGCCTGACCGCTTACACCGCCTCTGGTGGCTACTCTTCTGTAAATTCTGTCTACGGGGTTAACTCCTCCCTCAAATTTGCGGTCGCTTACAGTAAAGATAACGCCGTTGGAATTGTCGTTATAGGTTGCAACCACGGTGTAATCTGACGGGCAAGCGGCTTCCCATTTGAGCTTGATGAGGTCGAAGTTGGCGGTCTTTTCAGTAAGTCTGATTTCAAGGGTTGAGCCTATGCCGAAACCATGATCGTTTTCATTAATCTCCCCATCCAGACTGAGATTGGACTCTTCCCCGTTGATGAAGAGCTTATGTTCGATGGCTGTATTGAGGCTGTTGTCTTCCGAGCCGATTACGTAAACCACTGTTTCTGCGTTTACATCGTCGTATTGGGCAGTGATGGTGAAGTTTCCTTTGCCGTATTCCGACGCTTTAAATGTGAAGACGTTACCATTCATGTTGGAGGCGTCAACTTCGTTACCGCCGCAGAAGAATTTCACACCCTCCACATTCATCACCAAGCCGTTTTGATCGTAGACGGTAGGTGTAACAGTTACGCTTTCGTTCTCTGAAATATAATTGTCTGAGACTTCGAGAGTCATGCTTTCTGCATCGGTCTCTTCAAAACCTTGACCGGCAACGTAAATTTCTTTGATCCGAGGCTTCCCTGCAGGATTGTCGTTATCCCTGACTGCGATATAACGGGCAACAACCGGAATATCGAAGACATAAGATGTCAAGCCAGAAGCGGGGCGGCTCATTGTTTCTGATGATGTCCAGCCGGCATATTTGCTTCCGGATGTCCAGCCTTCATTCTCGCCGGGCATCGTTGCTCCTTCTGTAGCGTAGCTTACGGCATATTTGCCACCGCCTACGCCCCAGAGAACTTCAACGGCATTTATCACGTGGTCTTCTCCAAAGTCAAGTACAACCCAGGAGTCGCCACCGCCGTAGTCACCGTTAAACTCATAGTAGGTGTCTTCGTTGCCGTCTGTCGCGTTTGTTGCGGGGTTGGGAACGTCGGTTTCGGGTTTCACTCTACCTGTTACGCTTGCTTTTCCAGCAATGTTTTCGGTCTTTTCCCAATTTACGGAGATGAAGAGAACAGCTGTTCCTGAGATTTCGGCTCCGGTTTCTTTTACCGTTGCAGTTGCCGTAAGGGTATAGGTGCCGATTTTGTTGGCGGTAACTGTGAATTTACCTTCACCATCGTTGGAGATGTCGGCAGCTTCGGGATCTGAGCAGACGAGTGAGAGGTTTTGGATAGCTTCGAAGTCGCCGATCACTTCGCCGGCGGCATTCACAAGTTGCACTGTAACTTCTCCTTTATTACCGTCGATCAGATCCAGATTGTTAAGACTCAAACCGGAGATATCCTCAAGGCCTTCCATATATGTGGCTTTGAACTCAAACATACCGCAACCGTAAGCCTTGGCCCAGTTGTTCGGTTGGCAATAAACCAGTATGTAACGGCCGGTGGCAGCTTTCTCAAATCTGGTAAACTCTACATAGGCACTCTGATATGCCTCGTCGTTGTTGCCGCCTTCCCCAACGGGACTGAGAGCCTCCACGTCTGTGGTGAGTCGATAATATGTCTTCCCGTTGGTGCCTTCGATAGAAGTCATTTCAAACGGGCTGTCCTGCACATAAATCTTATATGAAGCGGCGTGATTGTCTCTCCAATAGATTTCTACGGCATTGAGCTGTTGCGAGGACCCCAGATCAAAGAGGAACCAGTTGGTCTCTCCATGCTGCTGGTTACCTTCGTCCAGAGGAATGTTGAAATTAACCGTTTCCGTGCTTGCACTGGTGTTGTCTTTTTCATCGGTAATATCTACGGCATTACCTTCTCTTACCGAACTCATGGTTACCTGCGCGCCCTTTGCGAGATTGTCATCCGACGAAATCGTCCAGTCGACTGCAAATCCGTTGAGAGCCACAAGCGACACTGTCAAGATTGTAAAAATAGATTTTTTCATGAATATTTTGATTTTTTCCAATTTTATAAGTGCAAAATTACAGCCGTTCAAAAGTAATGCCAAATAAATATACTCTACAAAGACTCTACAAGCACCAAAATATAACACTACATCAAAAACTCAAACATCTGATTTACCGCGTTTTAATGTTCCTTTGTTACGCTCATTGATGTAATGGTGGGAAAAAATAAAACTTTTCGGCAATTCCCATTGCTCTTATGTCGCACATTTTCGTTAAATTTGCTTAATAAATCACATTTCTGAAAATAATGGCAAATAAACCTTCAATCCCCAAGGGGACACGAGATTTCGGACCGGAAGAGATGGCCCGGCGCAACTATATTTTCAACACCATCAGAGAAGCCTGCAATCTTTTCGGCTATCAGCAGATCGAGACGCCTGCCCTCGAGACTCTCTCAACTCTTATGGGGAAATATGGCGATGAAGGTGACAAACTTCTGTTCAAGGTGCTCAATTCAGGCGATTTTCTGAAAGACGTGGATGAGGAGTCGTTCTCTCAGAAAGACCTGCGCAAGATCACGTCTGCTATCAGCGAGAAGGGGTTGCGCTATGATCTCACCGTACCTTTCGCCCGCTTCGTGGTGATGCACCGAAACGATATCCCGTTCCCGTTCAAGAGGTTTCAGATACAACCGGTGTGGCGTGCCGACCGTCCTCAAAAAGGGCGTTACAGGGAATTTTACCAATGCGACGCCGATGTGGTTGGATCCCCGTCGCTCAATAATGAGATCGAACTCCTCTCGTTGCTCGAATTCGTGTTTGCAAAACTCGGAATCCGTACGGTAATCAAGCTCAACAACCGCAAAATTCTCTCCGGAATCGCAGATTACATCGGCGCTTCCGACCATCTTGTCGACATAACTGTAGCCATCGACAAAATTGATAAAATCGGCCTTGAGAATGTGGTGAAGGAACTCGAGGAGAAAGGATTGAAGAAGGAGGCAATAGAGAAACTCACGCCGATTCTGACCCTCTCGGGAAGCAACGAGGAGAAACTCGCCACACTGTCGGAGATTTTGAAAGACTCTGAAACCGGCATGAAGGGTATCGAGGAGATGAAGTATGTGGTAAGCGGCTACGAGCAGCTGAATAAAGGGAAGGGGAGCGGTCTGTCTACTCTTGACCTTGACTTCTCGCTTGCACGCGGTCTCAACTATTATACCGGCACAATCATAGAAGTCAAGGCTGCAGACGTGGAGATCGGCAGCATCTCGGGTGGCGGTCGCTACGACAACCTTACGGGTGTGTTCGGAATGCCGGGAATCACAGGAGTGGGGGTTTCATTCGGCGCCGACCGCATCTATGATGTGCTTTCGGCCCTCGATCTCTTCCCGGCACAAAGCGCCGACGGGCCTCAGGTGCTCTTCCTCAATTTCGGCGAGAAAGAATCGGGGTGCTGTCTGCAACTCATAGAGAAATTGCGTGATGCCGAAGTGTCGTCGATGCTTTATCCCGACACCGTAAAGATCGGCAAGCAGCTCACTTATGCCAACGCCCTCAATATCCCTTACGCCGTTATGATCGGCGAGCGCGAGCTGGAAGAGGGGAAGGCGGTAGTGAAAAATATGGCGAGCGGCGAGCAACGCGACTATTGTTTTGAAGCGCTTGTAGAAGATTGCAAATCTATTTTTGCCCGTTAGAATGAAGCTGTTTTCAAGAAGGATTTCCTTAACGCCGCTTCTCGCCGCATTGCTTTTGGTAGTGGGCGCTTGCAGCAAGCAGCGCGAGTCTTACCACGGAGTAAACGTAATGTCCGACTCCGAGTTGGTGGCCGTATATGAACGCGACGGCTACGACGAGGTGTTCATCGTTGATCGGGACGGCTCTGAAGTAGCTCACTATCTGCTCATTGACAAGGCCGACAGTATTCCGCAAGGAATCCCGGAGGATGCAACTGTGATCCGTACTCCTCTCTCCAACGTCATAGCTGATTCGGAAGTGTATGCTTCGGCGATGGAAGAGTTGGGCGAAATAGAGAAGATATCCGGCGTTTTTGACGGTGCTTTCTTCACTTCGCCGGAGATTGCCAAACGATTGAAAAACGGCAGGATAAAAGATCTTGGGAAACCGTCATCGCCCGACATCGAGGCAGTTATGGCGCTTGGCCCCGAAGCGATCTTGGTAAGCTATTTCAAGGGGATGGAGACGCAAAACATCGATAAAATCGGAGTCCCGATAATCAAGATGTTCGATCTCCAGGAGTCCACACCTCTGGCGCGCGCGGAATGGATAAAGTTCATCGGTAAATTGTTTGGCAAAGAAGAAGCTGCCGACAGCATTTATGACTCCGTCGCTACCAAATATAATGACCTGTCGGCGAATAAGAACACTAAAAATATCCCTCCGAAAGTACTTGTAGACCTTATGTATGAAGGTGTATGGTACGCGCCGGGACACAATTCGTATCAGGGAGCGTTGATTGCGGATGCCGGCGGGAGAATCTTCACACCTGCAGAAAACTCCGGCTACACGATCAACCTCTCGCCCGAGCAGGCTCTCCTTTACGGGGCCGACGCCGATGTTTGGCTTATCAAGCATTATGGCGACGAGGCTTCTTTAAGGGCGCTTCTTGAAGCCGATCCCGTCTATCGGCAGCTGCGCCCTTACAATTCAGGCGAGATTTATTTCGTTGACACCTCGCAGAGTTCTTTGTTCCGTGATTTCCCGTTTCATCCCGAAAAACTGCTCGAAGATTATCGCGCCATATTTACAGGCGACACCACGGCAACCCTTCAATATTTCAAGGAGCTTCCTTTTCCTGAAGAGAAGCAGAAAAAGAGATAAAAACACCATCAAGAAGTGACCCGCAGTAGGAACAACATCGTCATCACCTCCATCGGAATCCTCTTTCTGTTCGGAGGCTTTCTGGGTGTGATTCTTACGGGTTCTTCGGGCATATCTCCGCGCCAGGTGTTCGGTGCAATTTTCGGCACCGGTGATGTTTCCTCATTCGTTTCGACCATAGTGTTGCAGACACGACTCCCTATGGCGCTCGGTGCTGTGGCGAGCGGCATCGCGCTCTCGATTGCGGGGCTGATGATGCAGACGCTCTTTCACAATCCGCTGGCCGGCCCGTCGGTGCTCGGCATCTCTTCAGGCGGTTCGTTTGGAGTGGCTTTGGTGATGATGACAGCTTTGAATTCGGCAGGCGTCTTATCTTCAGATTTTCTCCCGTTCATCTCGATATTGGCAGCCATAGCCGGGAGTCTTGCCACGATAGCCCTGCTCTATCTTTTCTCCACTTTCCTGAAGTCGGGCGTCAGTCTGATAATCGTAGGTTTGATGCTCAGTTACCTGTTTTCATCGGGAATTTCCCTGCTCAACTATTTCGCGAAAGCCGACGAGATACGTTCGTTCGTTATGTGGGGGCTCGGGAGCTTCTCGGGACTGCGGCTCAATACCTCCCTCATTTTGCTCGTGACGGTTTTACTCGCCTCGCTTCCCGCGTTGTGGTATATAAAACCTCTCAACGCTCTGCTTATCAACGAAAGGTATGCCGAGAGTGTGGGATATTCTGTGAGAAAGTTGCGCGGCTCCATTCTGCTGATGTCGGGTCTGATGGTGGCTCTCCCCACCGCTTTTTGCGGCCCGATAGGGTTCATAGGCCTGGTGGTGCCGCATATCTGCCGGCTCCTTTACAACACCTCCAACCATTCAGTGCTCCTTCCGGCTTCAATTCTCTTCGGAGCGGCCGTCACTCTCCTCTGCACGTTTGTGAGCGTGATTCCGTCGGGTAGCTTCGGCATCATACCCATCAACGTAATCACTCCCTGCATCGGGGTGCCTATGATACTCTATCTGCTGTTGAAACGCAACAAACTCCTTTATTTCTGATGAAACCGATTCTGCAGACACGACAACTGGCCATCGGCTATAAGGGAGCGCCTCTCCTGAAGGGGATCGACTTGTCTCTTTTCAGCGGCATCACCACTGCTGTGATCGGCAGAAACGGCAGCGGAAAATCTACTCTTATCAAGACTCTTACCGCCTCTCTCAAGCCGAAAGAGGGGGAGGTGATTCTCGACGGCAAGCCGCTCGGCAGCTATTCCAACAAGGAACTGGCGCGGCTTATGGCTTTTGTGGGGACGGAAAAAGATATAGCGGGTGGGTTGCGCCTCCATGAGCTTGTGGCCCTCGGAAGAATCCCCCACACCGGATTTTTCGGAAAAATGAGTCAAGAAGACCGCAGAGGTGTGGAACATTCAATCGAGCTCGTGGGGATCTCCCATAAAGCAGACGCTTTCGTGGGAGAGCTGTCTGACGGCGAACGCCAGAAAGCCATGATAGCCAAAGGGTTGGCCCAAAACACTCCCATCATCATAATGGACGAACCCTTCACTTTTCTTGACATTGCTTCAAAACTCGAGATGCTTAGGCTCCTCAACCGTATCGCCGAGAGCGAGAAGAAGGCGATTCTTTTTTCGACCCACGAGATATCTCTGGCCCTGAGGATGGCGCCAAGAGGCTGGC
Source organism: Muribaculaceae bacterium (assembly GCA_022509145.1). Taxonomy (GTDB): domain Bacteria; phylum Bacteroidota; class Bacteroidia; order Bacteroidales; family Muribaculaceae; genus Lepagella. The sequence goes on from JAFLTX010000001.1 coordinate 92,035, forward strand.
TGTTCACATCCGACATGCAGTCGGGGGAGAAGCGAGTTGTTGACGGCACTCCCGATCAGATGATCGAGAGGGGAGAGATAGATAAGGTTTTTCCGGATTCTGCCGTCAAATTCTCGCGCGAGACCGGCGAATTCATCCTGGAAAATGCTCCTCACGAAGATAGCGGCAATAAAAATCTCTCTTGACGGAAATAAAAAGATAGAATATTAATAATCAGAGAAATAATTAAAATTAATATATTATGAAAAAACTCCTTACTGTGGCGCTTATTGCGTCGAGCATCATCCCGGCTCTCTCGCAGACAACGAAGAAAGAGATGTTGGAAAACGTCAACAAGACCGGTTCGGTGTATTATGCCTATCCCGTGACCGAATCTCACAACACACCCGCTCCCGAGTGCTATAAACCTTTCTACATCAGCCATTACGGGCGTCATGGTTCCCGCTATCTCATCAGCACCACCGATTATACCTGGGTGCGCGATGCGCTGCACAAAGCGGCTGCCGCAGATGCGCTGACCCCGCTTGGCCTCGACGTGATGGCGCGCGTGGACTCGGTGCTCCTCGAAGCGGATGGTCGTGGCGGCGACCTGTCGCCCCTCGGTGTGAGGCAGCATAGAGGTATCGCGGAAAGAATGTATGCCGCTTATCCGGAAGTGTTTGCCGACAGCACGGAGATTTCAGCCCGAAGCACGGTGGTGATACGCTGTGTCTTGAGTATGGATGCCTTCAGCGAACGTCTCAAAGAGCTCAATCCCACTCTGCAGATCACCCGCGAGTCGTCGGAGAGATATATGCCTTACCTCAACTATCACAGCCCGGAAAGCGAGGCTTACCGCAAGAAAGAATGGCGCGAAGAGGGGAGAAAGTTTAAAGAAGAGATGACACGCCCCGACCGCCTTATCAAATCGCTTTTCAAAGATAAGGACTATGTGCGCAAGTATATAAACCCGATTGACTTCACCTGGGGTCTGTTCTACCTGGCATCCGGAATGCAAAACATAGAAACTCCGGTTACTTTCTACGACCTCTTCACCCCCGAAGAACTTTTCAACCTCTGGCAAGCTTTCAATTTCGATTTCTTTGCCGGCAGCGCCAACTATCCGGCCAACAAGGGGATGCAGATCGACAATGCAAAATATCTCTTGCGCAACATCATCCTCACAGCCGACGAGGCTCTGGCTCAAGATAAGCCTACAGCCACTCTGCGCTTTGGGCATGACACCAACCTGATACCTCTGGCCGGCATTCTGGAATTCCCGTCTGCCATAGGCCAGACCACGGATCCTCACAAGATTTACGAAGTGTTTGCAGATTATAAGGTGGCCCCGATGGGAGGGAACGTGCAGCTCATCTTCTTCAAGAACGAATGTGATGCCGATGCACCGGTGCTCGTAAAGCTGATGCTCAACGAAGAAGAGCAGAAGATTCCTGTGGCCACTGACACCTGGCCGTTCTACAAATGGGAAGACGTAAGGGCCTACTACAGCAAGTGGCTTGAATAATCCTTAAAAAACTATGGCGGTGTGCCATAATGAATAATGTGGCACGCCGCCCTGGAACTTTAAATTTAATCGGAGAATCCTTGGCCGCGATTAATCAAGACGCATCGCAAGTGGATGCTTTCCACATTATGATGCCGGAAAAAGAAAAATTACATTTTTTATTATAATTTCGCCTATATTTTAAGATTTTTTAAAGTTTTATTATCTTTGCATACTGAAGCATGGAGCCTCGCTCCGGAATATAGATAGCAAAACAGTTAGAAACTCGTTCCATTGCTCTGATTATGAAATTATTACAAAATAAATTAGGGAAATACGACGCTCCGCAGAAGGCGAAAGCCGTAGGAGTGTATCCTTATTTCCGCCCCATATCAAGCGAACAGAACACCGAAGTGCTGATGAACGGCAAGAAGGTGCTTATGTTTGGCTCCAACAGTTACATGGGTCTTACCAATCACCCCAAGGTGATAGAAGCAGCCGTGGAGGCTACAAAAAAGTATGGTACAGGTATGGCCGGCTCGCCGTTCCTCAACGGTACGCTCGACATCCATAAGGAGCTCGAGGCCAAGCTCGCCGATTACATAGGGAAGGAAGACGTGATGATCTACTCCACCGGTTTCGGCGTAAACCTCGGCGTGGTCTCAACCCTCACAAGTAAGGAAGACTACATCATTCTCGACGAGCAGGATCACGCTTCAATCATCGAAGGGCGCCGACTCTCGATGTCGAACTATCTCAAGTTCCGCCACAACGACATGAAGAGCCTGGAGGCACAGCTGAAAAAGTGCGACCCCGACAAGGTGAAGCTTATCGTTACCGACACCGTTTTCTCGATGGAAGGCGATGTGGCCAACATGCCTGAGATCGTGAAGCTGGCAAAGAAATACAACGCTTCCGTCATGGCCGACGAGGCCCACGGCATCGGCGTTTTCGGCAAAGGCGGTCGCGGGGTGGTAAACCACTTCGGCCTTACCGACGACGTTGACCTCATCATGGGTACATTCTCAAAGAGTCTCGCCTCGCTGGGCGGCTTCATAGCCACCGACAAGGAGATTACCAATTTCCTGCGCCATCACTCGCGCTCCTATATCTTCACAGCGAGCATCACGCCCGCTTCCACAGCGGCCGCAAGCGCGGCGCTCGACATCATCATCGCCGAGCCCGAACGCCAGGAACACCTTTGGGACATCACAAACTATGCCCTTGAAAACTTCAGGGCCATGGGTTGCGAGATAGGGCATACCTCCACTCCCATCATCCCCATTTTCATCAGAGACGACTACAAGACCTTCCACGTTACCAAAGACCTCCTTGACGAGGGCGTCTTCGTGAATCCTGTAGTCACTCCGGCCGTGGCTCCCCAAGACACCTTGATCCGCTACTCGCTTATGGCTACCCATACCAAGGAGCAGGTGGCCCGTTCGCTCGAGGCGATTCAGAAGGTGCTTAAGAAATACGACGTAATTCCTTAAAACATATATCTAAAAGGTTTTATTCAGGACACTAACCGACACTAACATAATCTCAATAATTACGACTAATGGTATACCGATTTAAATTAGTAAGTGACGAAGTAGACAACTTCAGCCGAGAAATTGAGATTGACTCAGAAGCCAACTTCTTGCAGTTGCGCAACGCAATTCTCGACAGTGTAGGATACTCCAAAGACGAACTTGATTCCTTCTTCCTCTGCGACGACGAATGGCATAAAGAAGAAGAGATTACTCTTGAAGAAATGGACTCATCAAGCGACACCGACAGTTGGCTGATGGAGTCGACCCCCCTCTATGAAATGATTGAAGAGGAAGGGCAGAAGCTGATTTTCGTGTTTGATTACATCACCGAGCGTTGCTTCTTCATGGAGATGATAGAGAGCATCCCGGGCCGCAATCTTGCCGAAGCCATCTGCACCTTGAAGAAGGGGAAAGCTCCCGAGCAACACGTGGATCTTGAAGAGTTTGAGAAAGCCGTGGATGAGAAAATCTCGAAGGATTTCGACATATCCGAAGACTTCTACGGCGACAATCAGTTTAACGACGACGAGATTCAAGACCTCGACTACGTAGACTGATCCGACCAAGAAAGACGTCTGAACGGATATTCTTCCGAGCGGATAAACTTTACGGAGGCTGCACTTCACATCGACAGTGCAGCCTCCGCTGTTCTTTTTTCTCTGAATACCAATCCCGCTGATATATGCCCCGTTCTCTGAGTGATGGGCAATTACCTTGCGAAATGGACCTTTTCTTTATTTGCCGCCGGAGAAGAGCCTCTTGAACAGCGATTTCTTCTTCGGTTCTTCCTCGGCCTCAGGTTCCGGCTTGAAATGCACATGCAGCTCCGGCGAACGCTTCCCCAAGAAGAGGATATGGTTGGGAAAGACGAAAGCCACGTGCTTGTTGAATTCCAGGATTGCGTGGAGATTGCGGGCAAGAATCCGCCTGAAGGGGTTGAACTCCTCCATATCTTCAAACACGAGTTCGTCGCCCTCCATTTTCAGTTTATGGTGGGCTGACAGCATATTCAAAAAGTGGTCTATCTGCAGATTCTCTTGGTTCTCTTCAGGCTTGGCGTATTCTTTATAGATGTCTCTGATTACTTCTTTGGTTATCATGGCGGAAATGTTTGGAATGGTTTAAAAATCAATTGAAAACATTAGGGCTATATATGTTTAACACAATAGAGGAAGCATGGTTCAACAAAAAGGGGATTTTAACGTATGTTAAAATCCCCCCTTGGAGTTTATAGTGTCAAAAAACTACGTGTCGGGTATCAACCGAGGAAGCTGAGCAGAACGCCGGCAGCCACCGCCGAACCGATCACACCGGCCACATTCGGACCCATGGCGTGCATCAGCAGGTAGTTGTTGGGGTCGTATTCCAGACCGAGATTCTGCGAAATGCGGGCAGCCATCGGTACGGCCGAAACGCCTGCATTGCCGATAAGCGGATTGATCTTCTTATCCTTGCGCAGGAATATGTTGAAAATCTTCACGCTGAGCACACCTGTTGAGGAGGCGATGATGAAGGCCAGGAACCCGAGACCGAAAATAAGCAGGGTGTCGAGGTTCAGGAATTTGTCAGCCTGCGTGGAGGCACCCACGGTGAGACCTAGCAAAATGGTCACGATATCGGTCAGGGCGTTGCTTGCCGTCTTTGCCAATCTCGTTGTAACGCCGCTTTCACGCAGGAGGTTGCCGAAGAAAAGCATGCCGAGCAACGGAATGCCGGAGGGCACCACGAAGCAGGTAAGCATCAAGCCCACGATGGGGAAGATGATTTTCTCGTTCTGACCGACAACACGCGCCGGTTTCATCTTGATGAGGCGCTCCTGCTTGGTGGTGAAGAGGCGCATCAGCGGCGGTTGGATCAGAGGAATCAGAGCCATATAGGAGTAGGCCGAGACTGCCACGGCTCCAAGCAGGTCGGGATTGAGCTTCGATGTGGTGAAGATCGCGGTCGGGCCGTCGGCACCGCCGATGATTGCCACACAACCGGCCGAAAGCGGGTCAAACCCAACCAGAAGCGAGAGCATGTACGCGCCGAAGATACCGAACTGGGCGCAGGCGCCTATCACCATCAGCTTCGGGTTGGCGAGCAACGCGCCGAAGTCGGTCATGGCCCCGATGCCGAGGAATATCAGAGGAGGATACCATCCTTTCTCCACACCGTTGTACAGAATGTTGAGCACCGAGCCCGGCTCGTAGATACCGATCTCCATACCCGGTTGGAAGGGGATGTTGCCCAACAGCATACCGAAGCCTATCGGCACGAGAAGCAGGGGCTCGAAATTTCGCTTGATGGCAAGCCATACGAAGAAGCAGCCTACTGCAAGCATCACCAGATTTTGCCATTCGCAGTTGGCAAAGCCGGTGAAATTCCAGAATGTCTCTATAGTCTGCCTCATGTAAGAGGCAAAAGAACCCGTAGAATCTAATAAAAGCATAGCAAAATCCTCCGTCTTATTCAATTACCATAAGGTCGGTGCCTTCAAGCACGGAGTCGCCCACCTTGCAGAGAATCTCTTTCACCACGCCGCCCTTCACCGTGTGGATGTCGTTCTCCATCTTCATGGCTTCGAGCACGCATACGGTGTCGCCGGCTTTCACTTCGTCGCCGACTTTCACATTGAGGCTCATCACGGTGCCGGGAAGCGGGCTCTTCACGGCGGCGGCCTTGGTGGCGATCACCGGTTTGGCCACTACCTTCTCTCCCGTCTCTGTGCGTGGTGCCTCGAGTGCGGCTTTCGGCTTCTCTACGGCCGAGGGTTTCTTCTCGATGGCCTTGTCGAGCTCTACGTGGTAGGGCGTACCGTTCACCTCTACATATACTTCATTGTCTTTCACGTCGCCTACGCCAACAGTGAACCGTATGCCGTTGATTTTATATTTGTATTCTTTAAGTTTCATATTCTGCGATTATTTCCTGATTACCTGTCTCCTAACTTTTTATGTGTATGCTCTACATAAGGCTCGTGCCTCATGTTGTAGATTTTTGAATTCCAGGGTGAGTAAGCTTTGCGCAATTTGCGAATTGTAAGTATAGTGTCTTGCATGTCGTGGTCGGTGGCAAAATGCTGAGCGAGAGCGGCCGATATGGCTGCGATCACTTCGCCCGAGTCGGGTGAGGAGTCGGCCTTGTCGTCGCCGGGTTCTTTCCTGAGAGCCTTCGCCGTCTGTTTCTTCTTATGGGCGAGAAACGCCGACGAAATCTTTCCGAATATAAGGAAAAGGATGCTCAAGACGATGAGCGCCCCGATGACGATACACATGGCGATGATGGTGATACCTCCGCCGTAGGAATCGTAGGTCTGGGCGTCCTTGGCCTTTTGTGCCTGAATCATTTTGCGGGCCAGCTCGCTTTCCTCTACATAATTCACTTCTTCAGAGGGAGCGTATACCGGGATTGCTTCCGTCTGCTCGCCCACGGTCACGTCCGTCTGCACCTCGTCGAGCTCGTGAGGCGACGACTGCGCCCTGAGCTGAGGCCCGAACAACGGCAGCCCACACAGTAATGCCGAAATGATGAATCTTTTTACCTTGTTTCTCATTTTATACCTGCTTGGCAGTTGTTTCTAAAGGTAATGGAATAGAAGGGATGAGAAGGGAACCGGGTTCCCTCCCATCCCTTTGTGATATTAGTTATAATGGAATGTTTCCGTGTTTCTTGGCCGGATTTGTCACTTTCTTTGTAGCCAGCATCTGGAGGGCCTTGATGATGCGGAAGCGCGTGTTGCGCGGTTCGATCACATCATCGATGTAGCCGTACTTGGCTGCATTGTAAGGATTGGCGAAGAGGTTGCGATATTCTTCTTCCTTCTCTGCGATGTAGGCAGCGGGATCCGGTTGGTTTTTGGCTTCCTTAGCGTAGAGTACACCGGCAGCGCCTTCGGCACCCATAACTGCGATTTCAGCCGTGGGCCATGCGTAGTTCACGTCGCCGCGGAGCTGCTTGCAGCTCATCACGATGTGTGAACCGCCGTAGCTCTTGCGCAGAGTAACGGTTACTTTGGGCACTGTGGCTTCGCCGTAAGCATAGAGAAGCTTGGCGCCGTGGAGGATCACACCGTTGTATTCCTGACCTGTGCCCGGAAGGAATCCCGGAACGTCTACAAGCGTTACCAAAGGAATGTTGAAGGCGTCGCAGAAACGCACGAATCTTGCGCCCTTGCGTGAAGCGTTGGAGTCGAGCACGCCGGCGAGCACTTTAGGCTGGTTGGCAACAACGCCTACGGCCTGACCGTTGAAGCGGGCAAAACCGATGATGATGTTCTTGGCATAATCCGACTGCACTTCGAGGAATTCGCCGTTGTCGACGATTTTTCCGATTACGTCATACATATCGTAGCTCTTCTTCACGCTGTCGGGGATAATGTCGTTGAGCTCGTCTTCGAGACGGTCGATCGGGTCGTTGCATTCCACCAGGGGAGTCTCCTCAAGGTTGTTCTGCGGCATGTAGCTGATAAGCTTGCGGATGAGGCTCAGAGCTGCTTCGCCGTCTTCCACTGCGAAGTGGGTTACGCCGCTCTTGGTGGCATGTACGGATGCGCCGCCGAGCTGCTCCTGAGTCACGTCTTCACCTGTAACGGTCTTCACAACCGACGGGCCTGTGAGGAACATATAGGAAATACCTTTCACCATGATGGTGAAGTCGGTGAGGGCAGGGCTGTATACGGCACCGCCGGCGCAGGGGCCGAGGATGGCCGAAATCTGCGGAATCACACCTGAAGCCAGGATATTGCGCTGGAAAATTTCAGAGTAGCCGGCAAGTGCGTTGACACCTTCCTGGATACGTGCGCCGCCCGAGTCGTTGAGACCGATCACGGGAGCACCCATCTTCATGGCCATATCCATCACCTTGCAGATCTTCTGGGCCATTGTCTCGGAGAGAGAGCCGCCGAATACGGTGAAGTCCTGAGCGAACACGTATACCAGACGGCCTTCGATTGTGCCGAAACCGGTTACCACGCCGTCGCCGAGGATGTGCTTCTTGTCCTGGCCGAAGTTGGTGCAACGATGGGTTACAAACATGTCGAGCTCTTCGAAGCTGCCCTCGTCGAGGAGTTGGGCGATTCTTTCGCGAGCCGTATATTTACCACGCTGATGCTGCTTTTCAATGGCTTTTTCGCCGCCACCGAGACGCGCTTCCGCTCTCTTCGCAATCAGTTCCTGGATTTTCTCTTCTGCTTTACTCATTTTGTTGTTTCGTTTTTTTATTGAGGATAGTGATTGTCTTATTTCTTTGCGGGGTCTTCGCAGAGCTCGGTAAGCACGGCTTCTGTGCTCTTCGGGTGGAGGAAGGCGATGTTCAGACCGTCGGCGCCTTTTCTGGGAGCCTTGTCGATGAGCTTGATACCTTTATCTTCAGCTTCTGCCAGAGCCTCGGCCACGCCGTCTTCTACGGCGAAGGCGAGATGGTGCATGCCGCCGCGGCCGCCGTTCTTCTCGATGAACTTGGCGATGGTGCTTTCGGGCGATGTAGCTTCGAGAAGCTCGATCTTAGTGTCGCCTACCTGGAAGAAGGCAGTAGTAACCTTCTGGTCTTCAACTACTTCTTTCTTGTAGCACTTCAGACCCAGCGCGTTTTCGTAATACTTGATTGCCTCCTCGAGGTTGGGAACGGCAATACCGATGTGTTCGATGTGTGAAATTTTCATGTGTATAGAAATGTTTTTTGTTAGATTGTTCTTTTAAAATATGCCGCAAAGTTACTCATTTTTTGCGAATATTACATGAATAATTTTGTAGGTTTGCAATAATTTACGAAATTTGCAGAGAAATTTAAAGAAATAGGAATGAAGGTTACACCCGAGGTGATAGCCCGTCTGTCGGGCGGCATCGTCGATGGTCCCGCCGCGCGCGAGATTACCGGCTTTGCCAAGATAGAAGAGGCAGGCGAAGGTGACATCAGCTTTATTGCCAACCCGAAGTATGCCCACTTCGCTTCGTCATCCAAAGCATCCGCTCTTCTTGTTTCTTCCGATTTTGAAGCTCCGGAAGGAACCACGGCCACTCTCATAAGGGTAGAAAATCCATATTCTGCGCTGGCCCGTCTGATGGCGGCGTTTGAGCAGCCCGACACGAAAACCGGTGTCGAGCAGCCCTCCTTTATCTCCGAATCTGCCTCTCTCGGCAGCGGCGCCTACGTCGGTGCCTTTGCCTATATAGGCGAGAACGCAAAGATAGGCGAAAACGTCAAGATCTATCCCCATGCCTACGTTGGCGACGGAGTGGAGATAGGAGACAACTGCAAGATTTATCCGCATGCCACGATTTACGCCGGATGCCGCATCGGCAACAACTGTATAATCCACGCCGGGGCCGTGATCGGGGCCGACGGTTTCGGATTCGCTCCCGACGGTGATACCTACCGCAAGATACCGCAGCTCGGCATCGTGGTGCTCGAAGACGATGTGGAGGTCGGCGCCAACACCACCATAGACCGCGCTACGATGGGCGAGACCCGCGTGGCCGCCGGTACCAAGCTCGACAACCTGATTCAGGTGGCCCACAACGTAAGGATAGGGCGCAACAATGTGATTGCAGCTCAGACCGGGATAGCCGGAAGCACCGTGATAGGCGACTCGAACCGCATAGGCGGCCAGACCGGCTTTGCAGGCCACATCAAGTTTGGCAGCCGCTGCGAGGTGGGCGCGCAGACAGGAGTGAACCGCGGATTGGGCGACGGGAAGCGCATCATAGGCTATCCGGCAATGGATGCCTCGCTTTTCGCCCGTATTTTCGTTCTGCTCAAAAAACTTCCCTCTTTATTTAAGGAGGTAGACGATTTAAGAAAAAAAATTAACAATTGATATGAAACAACAAACGTTGGCAGCTTCTTTCACAGTAGAAGGGAAGAGTTTGCATTCAGGCCGTAAGAGTGTGGCCACATTCCACCCGGCTCCGGACAATCATGGCTATAAGTTTAAAAGGATAGATCTCGAAGGTCAGCCCGTGATCGACGCGGTGGCTGAAAACATCGTGGATATCGCCCGCAGCACCATCATAGGTAAAGGTGAGGCTCAGGTAAGCACCGTAGAGCACGCCTTGTCTGCTCTCTATGCAATGGGTGTGGACAACTGTCTCATCGAGGTCAACAGCTCCGAGATGCCCATCCTCGACGGCAGCGCGCGCAAATACGTTGAACTCATCGAGGAGGTAGGTCTGCAGGAGCAGAATGCCGATAAAGATTACTATATCATAAAGACAAAGACCCAGATCAAGGACGAAGAGTCGGGCTCAACCATCACCATCTACCCCGACGAGGGGTTCAGCGTGGAAGTGATGGTGGAATACAACTCGCCGATTCTCCCCAACCAGTTTGCCGTGCTCGACGACATGGCTGAGTTCAAAGACGAAGTGGCCGGCGCGCGCACGTTCGTGTTCGTGCGTGAGATCGAAGACCTTCTCGACAAGAATCTCATCAAGGGCGGCGACCTGGAGAATGCCATCGTGATCTACGACCGTGAGATTGACAAGGAGAAGATCAACGAGATATGCGACCTTATCGGGCAGCCCCACATGGAGCTCCCGAAGCTTGGCTACATCAATCCTTCGCCTTTGCAGTGGGACAATGAGCCTGCACGCCATAAGCTGATGGACGTGATCGGCGACCTGGCTTTGATCGGCCGTCCTATCAGAGGCCGCGTCGTGGCCATCCATCCGGGACATGCTATCAACAGCCGTCTCACCAAGATGATCCGCAAGGAGGTGAAACACACCGAGATCCAAAGCCCGGTCTACAACCCCAACGTTCCGCCGATCATCGACATCAACGGCATCAAGAGCCTCATCCCGCATCGCTATCCGTTCCTCCTGATCGACAAGATTATAGAGATAGACCGCAAGCATTGCGTGGCTGTGAAGAATGTGACCGTCAACGAGCCGTTCTTCCAGGGGCACTTCCCGCAGGAGCCGGTAATGCCCGGAGTTCTGCAGATCGAGGCGATGGCCCAGGCTGCCGGTGTGCTCGTGCTCAACTATCTCGACGAGCCCGAGAAATATTCCACTTACTTCCTGAAGATAGACAATGTGAAGTTCCGCCAGAAAGTTGTGCCCGGCACCACGCTGCTCCTCAATGTGGCCCTCACAACGGAAATCCGCCGAGGCTGCGCCACAGTGAAGGGGTATGCTTTCGACGGCGACAAGATCGTAAGTGAGGCTGAATTCCTGGCTCAAATTATCAAGAACAAGTGAGTCTGATGGATAGTAGAAGTGTAATCAGCCCGAATGCAAAAATTGGCCGCAATCTCAAGATTGGGCCGTTTTGCTGCATTTATGATAATGTGGAGATAGGCGACGACTGCGAGTTGATGAACGGCGTCACCATCCTTCCCGGCGCAAGAATCGGCAACGGCGTGAAGATTTTCCCGGGTGCCGTGATTGGAGCTGTTCCCCAAGACCTCAAGTTCCGCGGTGAAGACACGCTGGCTATCGTCGGCGACGGCACCACTATCCGCGAGTGCGTAACCATCAACCGCGGCACGGCTTCAAAAGGGAAGACCGAGGTGGGAGAGGGGTGCCTTCTGATGGCATACGTGCATGTGGCCCACGACTGCCGCATCGGCAACCATGTGATTGTAAGCAACGCCGTGCAGTTTGGCGGCGAAGTTGTGGTAGACGACCACGCGGTGATCGGTGGAGGCAGCCTCATCCATCAGTTCTGCCATCTCGGCAAATACATCATGCTGCAGGGTGGAGCACTGGTCAACAAGGATATCCCCCCGTTTGTCAAGGCAGCCCGCGAGCCTATTTCGTTCGTAGGTCTGAATGCCGTGGGGCTTCATCGCCACGGGTTCTCCCGCGAGGACGTGCAGACCATCTCGGAAATCTACCGTATCCTCTATATGAGCGACCTCAACGTAACCAACGCAGTTAAATTGATACTGAAGACACTCCCGGAATCAACATATCGCAAAGAGATTGTGGAATTTGTAGAGAGTTCCGAAAGGGGAGTCATTAGGTCGGCTATCTGATGATTTCCAAAACTGTACTTGACCATGTAGTGACCGAAGGTATTCCCGACCTTTGGAAGGTGTTGCTTCCCGACCAGAAGCGCATCGTGTCGGAAAATCTTGACCTTAAGGAGTATAAGAAGGGGCAGATTATCTACGCCGAAGGCGAGGACCCGGAAAACCTTTGGATACTGCTCAACGGCAAGGTGAAGAAATATAAAAGCGGAGTGGGCGACAGGGTGCAGATCCTCAGGCTCTATCGGCCGGTGGAATACTTCGGCCATCGCGCTTACTTTGCAGGCGAGCAATATGTGTCTACTGCTGCGGCCTTCGAGCCTTCCACGCTCGGCTCCATCAACATGCGTATCGTGGAGGAGTTGATCCGAAACAATACGGAGCTCGCCATGTTTGTGATTCACAATCTGTCGAAGACACTCGGCGGCTCCGACACCAAGATCGTGAACCTCACCCAGAAGCACATCCGCGGACGTCTGGCTGAAGCGCTCCTCCTTCTGCTTGACAACTATGGCTTTGAAGACGACAACGCGACAATTAAAATCTATATGAGCCGCGAAGATCTGGCCAACCTCTCCAACATGACCACGGCCAATGCCATCCGCACTCTCAGCACTTTTGTCAATGAGAAGCTTATCATCGTTGACGGTCGCCGCATCAAAATCATCAACGAGCCCCAGCTCCGCAAAATCTCCAAATACGGCTGACACCCCCATCCCGAAAGAGAAGTTAACTCTCAAAAAAGATCCCAACCATATAAAAGCCTCCGTCACCCAATCAAGCGGAGGCTTCTCATATATAAAACTGTAGCTTAAGCTGCGGTTTTTCTTTTGCGGCTGAGTTTTTCGGGTTTGGGTTAGGGTTTTCGTTTTATTTTTCCTGAGGCGGTGCGGGGCAATGATTCCACAATCTTGATGGCTTTGGGGCGTTTCATGCGCGGGAGCGTCTCTTCGGGGATGGCGTCGATTGCCCTTTTTATCTTTGATTTCAATTCTTCCTCATTCTCAGGACTCTTCTCCGCGGCAACAAGCAGTATCAGTTTGGATGTCCAGATTTCGTCAGGTTCGGAGCTGATTATGAATTCCTTACAATAGGGATTGACGGCATCCTGCACCACTTTCTCCACCTCCTGGGGTATCACCTTTATCCCGCCGGTAATGATTACGTCATCCTTTCTTCCGATGATTTCAAAACTGCCGTCAACCGCCATGCGCCCCATATCGGTGGTGGCCACAAACACGTCGCCATCCTTTATCAATATGGAGTCGTCTTCGGCAAGATTGATCTCCGCACCGGGAAGCGGCACGAACCTCGGACGTTTCCCCGAACTGCCTGCGATGCGCCTTATGGCCACATGCGTGGCCGTCTCCGTCATCCCGTAAGACTCCCAAGCCGTAACCTTGGAGGCCACGATGCGGTCCCACATCCGGTCGTCGATGGCGCTCCCGCCTACAAGGAAATTCTTGACATTTGAAAACTTATCGAGATTTTCCAGAATGTAAGCCATCTGTGCAGGCACCACACACATCAGGGTGATTTCATCCGGGTCGTCGGGGAGCTGCAGCTCTATTTTCGGCTCGGAAAACGTAAGTTTGCATCCTGACTCTATGCTTCTCGCAATCATCATTTTCCCCCCGATAAATTCAAACGACATCCCGGTGTGCAGGCGGCTCCTCTTCGTTATTCCGAAGAAGCGGTTCGTGCGGCGTGCGCTGCGCCTTATCTGCTCAGGCGGCAGCACTATCTGTTTGGGAGTCCCTGTGGAGCCAGAAGTCCTTACGGTAATCCCCGCACCCTTGCTCCATTCGTTGAGGTATTCTTCAAGCAGTTGTTGTTGGCTTTTGTCAGTCATTTTAAAATCTCTCTGAGTTGTTGGTAATAGCAGTCGGCCGGTCCGGTATAAGTTAAATTCTCTCCTACAAGCTGCAAGGGAGAGGGAAGGTTGTTGGTGTAAAGGCCACCGGTACCCAGTCCTTGAGGAATGTCGAGCGGATGCTGACCGGCAAATTGGGCTATGGCATTGAGGCCTACGTTGGATTCAAGCGCCGAGGTGAGCCACCATCCGATGCCGCGCTCCTCCTTCCCGGCGCAATCAATCCATTCCGAAGCCCCTGAGAATCCTCCACAGAGGGCCGGCTTCAAAACAAGATATTGCGGCCTTATGAAGTCTAAAAGCTCTTCTTTTTCGCGCCGTGTAGTTACCCCGATCAACTCCTCGTCAAGGGCAATCGGCAGCGGTGAATTTTTGCAGATACGCCTCATCGCCTCCGGTTGACCGGCCTTGACAGGTTGCTCAATCGAATGAACGCCCAAGGCTGCCAGCTCCTCGAGCTTGGGCATCACGTCATCTTCAGTGAATGCACCGTTGGCATCGACGCGTATGGTAATCGCCGTGCCGAAGCGCTCTCTGATTTTTCTCACGAGGGCTATCTCATCTTCCCACTCGCGCGCTCCAATCTTGAATTTGACGCATTTGAAACCGCTCTCAATTTTTCTGAAAGCCTCCTCCTGCATCTCTGCAACGGGATTCATCCACACCAATCCGTTGATTCTAATAGACTTACTGCCATCTGTGAATTCCGACTCGAAGATAAGCCCGTTCTCGTTTCGCAGACTCCTCAGAGCCGATTCCACGCCAAATTTCACCGACGAGAGGATGGCTCGTGAAAGCAGATCCTCGGCGTTTTCGCAATTGGCAAGAGCGTTGAGCTCCGCGACGACTTCTTCCGGAGTCTCCGCCGAAAGTCCTTTAAACACAGGTACTTCTCCGAAACCTTCACGGCCCGGCAGCTCATCATCTTTTATACGGATAAAAAACGTGAGCTTCTCCGTGAGCACCTCCCGGGAAGTGCGGCTCGGAGTCTTGAATTTCAGAAGATAGGGCGCGGCGTCAACCCTTATCATGGGAACATCGGGAATTGGTCAAAGTCCGGGTCGCGCTTCTCCAGGAAGGCGTTCTTACCCTCCTGAGCCTCATCCATAAGATAATACATCAATGTTGCGTCGCCGGCAAATTCCATGAGTCCGGTCTGGCCGTCGAGCTCGGCATTGAGCGCACGTTTTATCATCCTTATCGCAAACGGTGAGCGAGTCTTGATTACCCGGCACCATTCCATTACCGTTTCTTCAAGTTTCTCAAAGGGAACCACGGCATTTATCATCCCCATCTCGAGAGCTTCGGCAGCCGTATATTGGCGGCAGAGAAACCAAATTTCGCGGGCTTTCTTCTGGCCAACGCACCTCGCCAGATATGACGAGCCGAACCCTGCGTCAAAGCTCCCCACCTTGGGACCGGTCTGGCCGAAGCGGGCGTTTTCGGAGGCAATCGAAAGATCGCAGATCACCTGCAGCACGTTGCCACCACCGATGGCGTAACCGTTCACCATAGCGATCACCGGCTTCGGAATCGAACGGATGGCGCGGTGAAGATCAAGCACGTTCAGGCGCGGAACGCCGTCGGAGTCCACATAGCCGCCCGAACCCTTGTAGTTCTGGTCGCCTCCGCTGCAGAAAGCCTTGTCGCCGGCGCCCGTAAGAACTACCACGCGAATATCCTGACGCTCCCTGCAAATCTGCATCGCCTCAAGCATCTCCATATTGGTGCGGGGGCGGAAAGCATTGTAGACGCGCGGCCGGTTGATGGTGATTTTCGCTACACCGTCGCAAAATTCGAAAAGTATATCTTCATACTCTTTTATCGTTTTCCATTCCATAATTCCTTTATTTTCTGTCTGTTAAATATTTTTCTAATATAGCTGCATTATCACCGGCGTTGCGGGTGTCGAGATGCAGTATCGCAGGCCCGCAATCTTTTCTGAAGAAATAGGGAAGCGCTTTCTTGAGGGTTTTCTCAGAGGCTGCATAGAAGTATCGCAAGCCATAGGATTCCGCCAGGTCTTCTATCGGGACCCTGTTCTCCGTGGCAAGGTATTTCTCCCTGATGCTCAGCTTTTTGGTAGCTTTGATGAATCGGAATATCTCTCCTCCGCCGTTGTCCAGAACCACAATTCGCAAATTGTCGGTCAACATCCCAGATGCGAGGGCCGCGATGTCGTAACCGAAAGACATATCGCCGGTTACCAGGCAGGTGATCCCGCCATACACGTTTGCAATCCCTACTGCCGTCGAAGTACAACCCTCTATCCCGGAAACACCCCGGTTGGAATAGATGGCGTGGGTCTTTGAGAGGGAAAGAATCTGCCCGTAACGCACGCATGTGCCGTTAGAGAGGAACAGATTGGTATCCGACGGCAACCTGCGGAACAAGCCGGCCAAAGCCTTCAGGTCGCTCCAGCCGAAGTCGTTTGTGCCTACCGAAGTTTTCTCCCGTATTTCCGACCACTCCCGGCGATAGTCGGGTCCTCTTTTATCGCGGGCGAGGAGTTTCCCGAAGGTCTGCAGGAAGGTGTAGGGGATGCAGTCTATCTGGGTGGTCAAAGCCTTGAAGCAATCCACTATATTCTCGGTCACACCGAGGTTCCAATGTTCTTCCGGCTGGTTTTCACGAAGGAATTCCTTCAGTTTCCTTGACACCAACGCACCTCCTGTTGAAATCAGTATATCCGGTTTCAAGGAGCGTTTCTCCTCCTCGCTCATTGCGAAGAGCGCCGTGTCCACCATTGTACATTCCGGGGGAAGGTGCAGGTTGGAGAGAGTCTCGGCCATCACGCACACGTTGGGCAAAGAAGCCAACAATGACACGGCTTTTTGCATCTTATGGTCTGGCTCCATAAACCCTGCCGTGAGCATTATCTTTCTACCCTTGGCTCTCTCGGCAAACTCTTTGATCTGCTGGGTAGAGAGTCGTTGCGCGGGGGTAATCCGCTCTATTTTTCTCACATTTTCGGAAGGGTAGACTTCCTCGGCTACATTCCCGTCGAGATGGATGTTGAAATGGACCGGCCCCGCCTTTGGCGCCAGACAGCGCTGGAGTCCTTCGTTTACTATGCGGTTGGCAAACCAAAGATAATCTTCGTCGTCACCGTATTTCGCGGTGAGGTCATACTCACATTTCACTATGTTGCTCAACGCTCCGGGCTGGCGGATGGTCTGCGAATCATCCTGGTCTATCCATTCAAAGGGTCTGTCGGCACTCACCGCAACCAGCGGAACGCCCTGGTAATAGGCTTCGGCGATGGCCGGGGCATAGTTCAGCAACGCCGAGCCTGATGTGCACACGAGAGCTACCAGGCGTCTTGAGGCCACAGCCATACCAAGCGCTATAAAACCGGCCGAACGTTCATCCGTCACTACGTGAGGCCGGAAGCTGTGATTGCCGTCAACCGCCATCAGCAGCGCGGCGTTGCGCGAGCCGGGGGAGCATACCACGTCTCTCACGCCGTATGCTTCGAGCAGCTTGAAAAATTGCGATATCAGTTTCTCTTGCATCGTAAATTTCCTGTAATCAGGAGTCTATAATTAAAGAGGTGCGCAGAAATCAATATTTAGAAGAAAGCAACCGGGGCATATCCGGCCAGGAACGCTCTCCCGTCCATCGGCTTCTTCCCAGCCGGCTGGATGGTGTCGATGCGTATCGCACCGCCGTCGCCAGTCGCCGCTGTCAGAGCTTTGCTCACTATCTCGCAACTTCCCGGCTCCTTCTCGCGATTCTCAAAGAGGGGGGTACATTTGAGGATTTTCACTTCAATCTCCTTCCCGTCTTTGAGGCGCAGGTAGCTCCAAGCGCCGGGATAGGGGGAGAGGCCGCGCACCATACGTTCCACTTCTCTCGCCGTTCTGCTGAAATCAATCTTGCAGTCCGGTTTGAAAATCTTCGGCGCCGGTGTGAAGAAATCGGCTTGAGGCTGGGGTGTGGGAGTAAGCGATCCGTCTTCAATACCTTTCAACGTTTCTATTACCACCTTGGCGCCGCGTTCCTTGAGCTTGTCGTGGAGGGTGCCGGCATCGTCATCATCGTCGATGGGAACCGATGAGGAAAGCAGTATCTCGCCTTTGTCGATTTCAGAGTTGATGTAGAAGGTGGTGACACCCGTATTCTTAAACCCTTGGATGATGGCGTGGTTGATGGGAGCCGCACCCCTCAGCTGAGGCAGCAGAGAGGCGTGAAGATTGAAGGTCCCTTTCGGCGGAATACCCCACACCAGCTCGGGGAGCATCCTGAAGGCGATGACCACGAAAACGTCGGCTTCAAGCGATTTCAGCGTTGAGAGAAACGTCTCGTCTCGCAGTTTTTCGGGCTGAAGAATCGGCAGCCCGTTCTCCATTGCAAATTTCTTCACATCGCTCTCTATCAGCTTGTTGCCACGTCCGCCCGGTCGGTCCGGAGCCGTAACTACCGCCACCACTTCATGTCCCTCGTCAATGATGGCCTGAAGGCTCTCCACGGCAAATTCCGGTGTTCCAAAAAATACTATTCTCATGTTTATCTTCTATTCTTTCAATATATTAATAGGTCTCGAAAGCGCTAATCATCGGAATAATTCCTGAGCACATCACGATAAGAATTAAAAATCTTTGATTTCGACACGAAGCCCAGGTAGCGGTCGCCGTCAACCACCGGAAGGTTCCAGGCATTGGTGTCGTCGAAAGTTCGCATCACGGTCTCCATCGAGTCTGAAATCTGTATCCTAGCGGGAGGCATTGCCATAAAGCGGCTCACCGTCATCTTGTCGTAAAGATCGGTGCGGAACATTATGTTGCGTATGTCGTCGAGAAGCACCATCCCCATAAAATTCCCTTCCTCGTCGGTAACCGGGAAGATATTCCGTTTAGATTTCGAAATTATATCCACCACCTCGCGCAAGGTCATCTTCGGGTTCACCTCCTTGAAGTCTGTCTCCACAAGGCTCTCTATGCTGAGGAGAGTGAGCACCGTCTTGTCTTTGGCGTGGGTCATAAGCTCGCCGGTCTGAGCAAGGCGCAGCGAATAGATGCTGTAAGGCACGAAAGCCTTGATGGTCATATAGGAGAGGGCGGACACTATCAGGAGTGGGAGGAAGAGATCATATCCTCCCGTCATCTCGGCCGTGAGGAAGATGGCCATAAGGGGTGCGTGCATCACGCCGGCCATCACGCCGGCCATCCCCATCAGGGCGAAATTCTTCTGCGACAGGACGATCCCTATGTCGAGCGTATTGAGCACGTAGGCGAAGAGGAACCCCGTCATGGCCCCCACGAAGAGGGAAGGAGCGAATGTGCCGCCCACACCGCCGGCTCCCGTTGTGGAAGCGGTGGCGAATACTTTGGTCAGGATGATCAGCGCGATAAACAGGGCGATAAACCACACCGAATGGCGGTCGAAATAGAAGAACGTGCCGTCTACAATCGAGGAGGTTTCACCGTCGAGCAGCTGGTCGATTGCTCCGTATCCCTCGCCGTACAACGGAGGAAACAGGAAGATGAGTATCATAACTACCAAGCTGCCGGATATGATTTTAATCAGCGGAGATTTTATCTTCCTGAAAATACCCTCGGTGAAAAACATCATCTTGGTGAAGTAGAGCGAAACCATACCGCAGATTATACCCAATATCACCGTGTAGGGTATTTTGCTGGTCATGAAGGGTTCACTCATCGAGAAGAAGAATTCCGAGTTGTAACCCTCGAGCACATACGCCACAACGGCACCCGAGATAGAGGCTATCAGCAGAGGCATCACGGTTACCGCCGTAAGGTCGATCATCAATACCTCAAGAGTGAAAAGCATTCCAGCGATTGGCGCGCGGAAGATACCTGCGATACCGGCCGCCGCCCCGCATCCCACCAATATCATCAATATCTTGGGCGAAAGACGGAATGCCTGCCCCACGTTCGAACCGATGGCCGCTCCGGTGAATACGATAGGACCCTCGGCGCCCACCGAACCGCCGAACCCTATAGTGATGGCCGATGATATCATCGACGCCCACATGAATTTCTTCTTAAGCCGAGATTTGCGTTGGCTGATGGCGTAGAGCACGCGGGTGACTCCGTGGGAGATTTTGTCTTTTACCACGAATCTCACAAACAGGTAGCTCGCCAATATACCGGCTGCGGGATATATCAGGTAGAGATAGTTCGCCTCCGTCACATTGATATACGAGGTAAGGAAACCTCCTATCAAATGAATCAGATATTTGAGCAATTGGGCTGCAAATCCGCAGAGCACGCCGATGAAAAGCGAAAGGAATATGACGAAACGATTCTCCTTGAAATGACGCTCGCGCCAACCTACGAATTGCATCCACAGGGCAGTAGCACGGTTATGTCGCTCTTGATAGGCCATCCTTTACTTCCCTTTGCCTCCGCTTACTGTTTTAATGGTATGAATCAATATCTTGAAGTCCACGGCTACCGACATGTTGGAAAGATACACAAGGTCGTAGCGGTTGCGCTCGATCATCTCGTCCACATTGGTGGCATACCCGTATTTTACCATCCCCCATGATGTGAGGCCGGGTTTCAGCTGGTGCACAAGGGTGTACCACGGAGCCTTCTCCACGATTTTGGCTATGAAATACTCCCTTTCAGGCCGAGGTCCCACCAGCGACATGTCGCCCTTCAACACATTCCAGAGCTGCGGCAGCTCGTCGAGGCGATATTTCCTCATCCAGCGGCCCGTCCCGGTGATGCGCGTGTCGTTGTCGTGCGAGAGCATCGGCACTCCTTCTTTCTCAGCGTCGGCCACCATGCTCCTGAATTTATACATCTTGAACGGCTTGCGGTGAAGCCCGACACGTTCCTGAGCGAATATCACTTTCCCGCCTCCTCCGGAAAACTTCACCCTCAGCGCCAGGAAGGCCATCAGAGGCGAGAGTATGATGGAGGCGATCCCGGCCATGACAATGTCGAGGGAGCGTTTTACGTTTTTTGAAAACTCCGAAATGTAAGGTGTCGTGATGTCGATAAGCGGCTCGTCAAGGATGTTTTCAAGCCTTACCGAGGGTGATATGATGGTAAGGGTGTTCGGATTGATTTTTATAGAGATGTCGTAGGGGTAGAGGCTGTAGAGCAGATGCAGCGTCTCCTCGGTGGGGGACTGGTCGCCCGGTGGTACAATTATAACCTGGTCAACTTCCCCATTTTTGCAAAGCTCTTTCAAGTCGTTGATGTCGGTGATGATTCTTGCTGTCGGAAACGCATTCTCTATTTCGCCGCTATCTTTCTCGTCACCAAACGGCATAAACCCTATCAGGTGGCCGTCGGGTTTCCGGTTCGGGTCCACCAGCTTGGAGGTTAGCTTCATGGCGTTGACGTTCATCCCCACAACCACGGTGCGCGGCTTCACGTCTTTCCGCTTCATCATCCCGATGATGTTTGCCGACAGCAGGAGCCTTCCCGTAAATGTAAAGGCAAAGAGGAGGAGAAACAGCACCAGGAGCAGGAACCAGTTTTCGCGCCGCAGATACAGCTGGTCGTTGGTAAGGGCCGCAAGGTAGATGATGATGCTGTTGAAGACCTGCGAGTAGAGTGTGAGCAGGAAGTCGTTGAGTCGCGAGCGGTGGTAGGGCTTGTTGTAATAGCCTGTGATCCAATAAACAAACAGCAGCAGCACCGGCACAAATATCTGCTCCATCACCATCTTTGGCGACGAGATATAGTTGCTGAATGTCACGAAAGTGCTTTCGAGATGCAGGTAGAGGTAGCGGAAGAGATTGAAGCAGAAGAAGGCTATGAAGGTGGTGGCCCAGTCGGTGATGATGCATCTCCACCGCTGATAGCTCGTTCCGGGCAACGTTTTATATCCAGCCTTCATATCTCTTTCAATCTCCTGTTATATCTTTAATCTCTTGTTAATCCTCTTTTACTCTCTGATGATTGTTTTCTCTCCTTTGTCGGATATTTTCACGATTCTGCTCGCAGCTGCTCCGATGGTGTCGCGCCCGCTTGTGCAGACATAGTCCACTGCCTTTTTGATCTCTTCGCTTATCTCCGAGAAGGTGGTGGGAGCTGTCTCTCCTGAAAAGTTGGCCGATGTGGAGACCAAGGGCTTCCCAAGCAGCGCACAAAGCTCCTGTGTAAACGGGTTTCTGGGTATCCGGAAAGCGGCAGAACCGTCTCCGGCCTTCAACTTCTCAGAAATCCTTTTAGGGCGCTCATAGATTATTGTCACGGGTCTTTCGGAGCGCGCCATCTCTTCTTCGGCGGCCGGGTGGACCGTCTCTACAAATCGGCGCAGGGTCTCCGAAGAGTCGCAGAGTGAAATCATCGCTTTGGAGTCGGGACGCCTCTTTATGGCGAAGATTCTCTCTATCGCCTCTTCATTTGTCGAGTCGCATCCGATACCCCAAATGGTGTCGGTGGGGTAGAGGATTATACCCCCTCCCTCGACCACTTCGGCAGCCTTCCTCAGATCGTTGACCATTCTTTCTTCCGGAGTTACCATTTTTTACAGGTTTTCGGCTTCTTCTATCCAGGCTCTCCCTTTGGCGTCAGACGGCATGCGCCAGTCTCCGCGCGGCGAGAGGCACACCGAACCGATTTTAGGTCCGTCGGGCATGCAGCTGCGTTTGAACTGCTGGCTGAAGAAACGCTTGTAAAACCCTGTCAGTCTTTCTTTAAGCTCATCGCGGGAGTATTTCTCGCCGAAAGCTATCTCGGCCAGTCTGAAGATTTTTGCCGGAGAGAATCCGTTGCGCAACACGTGATACATATAGAAGTCGTTGAGCTCGTAAGGCCCTACGAAATCTTCCGTCTGCTGCTTTATCTCGTTCCCTTTCTCCGAGGGTATAAGTTCCGGCGAGATAGGCGTGTCGATGATGTCTTTGAGCGTTTCGCGAAGCAGAGGGTCTTCTGTATTGTCGGCATACCAATCCACCAGGTATTTCACCAATGTCTTCGGCACCCCGGCATTCACGTTATACATCGACATATGGTCGCCGTTGTAGGTGCACCATCCCAGCGCGAGCTCCGACATATCGCCGGTGCCGAGCACGATTCCGCCCGTCTTGTTCGCCACATCCATCAATATCTGGGTGCGCTCGCGGGCCTGACCGTTTTCATAGACTACGTCATATTTATCTTCCGGCTGCTCGATGT
Source organism: Muribaculaceae bacterium (assembly GCA_022509145.1). Taxonomy (GTDB): domain Bacteria; phylum Bacteroidota; class Bacteroidia; order Bacteroidales; family Muribaculaceae; genus Lepagella. The sequence continues at coordinate 114,983 of JAFLTX010000001.1, forward strand.
CGAGGAAATGTTGTTTCACGGCGGCGCTGATCGGTATCTCCCTCGCCGTCACCCCGAGGCGCTCCATAAGTTTGTGCGAATTCCCCTTGGTGCGTTCAGAATTGGCTTTCGACGGCATCGTTATCCCCACAATCTCCTTCAGGTCGAGGCCGAGTTTCCGATATGTGCGGTGGGCCGTGAGCAGAGCCAATGTTGAATCAAGACCGCCCGATATCCCGACAGTTATTCCGTGAGAGGGGAGTGCCTCAAGTCGGCGTGCAAGTCCCCAGGATTGTATCTCCGCTATCTCGCGGCACACGGCATCCCGGTTCTCTTTGGAGCTGGGTACGAAGGGATGTTTCTCCACTCTCATTTCCTCCATTGCGAACCGCGGCTTATCTGCGGATGCTTTCAAGTCGATAAAGCGGGCTTTCCCGGGAGTAGAGCAGTCGAAGTAGGTTGAATATTTCCTGCGGTCGTTTCGCAATTTCTCTACATCGATTATTCCGGTGGAGTATGACGGCGACCCTGCAAAGCGCTCGTTTGCGCCGATAATCGCGCCGTCAGCCGCCACAAGGTCTATCCCTGAGAATACCAGGTCGGTCGACGATTCGCCGGCCCCTGCCGAGGCGTAGGCGTAACCGCAACGGCACCTTGCACTTTGGGAGGCCACCAGCCCGCGGATGTATGAATATTTGCCGATGTTGTCGTCGGTGGCCGAAAGGTTCAGTATGATGTCGGCCCCATTTTCGCAAAGCCAAGATGAGGGAGGGGTAGGCACCCAAAGGTCTTCGCAAATCTCTATCCCCACGTTGGCTCCCTGATATTGGAATATCAGGTCGGTGCCGAAAGGATAAGGCTCACCTCCGATCTGAATCTCGCTCTCCACGATCCCTTCACCGGAAGCAAACCATCTTTTTTCGTAAAATTCCTGGTAATTGGGAATATGCGTTTTGGGAACTACACCCTGAATCTTACCTCCATAGAGCACCACTGCGCAATTGAAGAGTCTTCCTTGCCAGAGGAGGGGAGCTCCCACCGCTACCATACGCGGGTCGTCTTTCAATGACGAGCAGAGCGAGACCACAGCCGCTTCCACATCTTTGAGCAAAGTCTCCTGAAAGAAGAGGTCGCCGCAGGTGTATGCACTGACCGAGAGCTCCGGGAACCCTATTATGTCGGCGCTTTTCAGTTCTTCCTCCGCAAGCAGAGCCAATATTTGCTCCACGTTTTTTGAGGGGTTGCCGATCTCCACCAGGGGAGTGGCGGCTGCTATTTTGTAAAGCCCGAAACGGGCCGTCTGGTCAGTTGGAACCATCTTCAAAACTCTGTCTTTCGTAAACTCTTTCTCTATCGTTTTTGCGGCAGTTGCCGATAGAATACAAAATTAATAAAAAATCCGATAGTTTCACCACCTCCGGCCCCCAACTTTCTCCCTATTCATCAAAAATTATTGAACTGACTCCCGGAGCCCGTATCCCTTGAAACGAAAAAAAGAGACGAATTGGATTATCCATTCGTCTCTTCTTAAATCGTATCTTATGTTCTTATTTAAGTGCGTCTTTTACAGCGTCGTTGGGCACCATCTCCTCTTTGAATACGTATGCACCTGTCTTGGGTGATTTTTCCATCAGTATCACTTTTGAGAAAGTGCGGCCTTCACCTTTCTGAAGACTTGCTACCGTTTTCTTTGCCATAATCTCTTATCTGATTGGGGGATTATTTAATTTCTTTATGTACAGTCACCTTCTTGAGGATGGGGTTGTATTTCTTCAGCTCCATTCTTCCAGGGGTGTTCTTGCGGTTCTTAACCGTGATGTATCTCGACATGCCGGGCATACCGCTTGCCTTATGTTCGGTACATTCAAGTATCACTTGCACTCTGTTACCTTTTGCTTTCTTTGCCATAATTTAATCGGTATTTTCGGGGTTAAAAACTCAATACGGTAATTTCTCTGAAATCCAAATTCCCGGCTGCTTCAGCTTTTCTCAATGCTGCGTTAAGACCGATCTTGTTGATTGTGCGGAGTGCGTGGGCACTTACCACCAGCTCAATCCAAATGTCTTGTTCGGGCCAGTAGAATTTTTTCTTATGGAGGTTTACTTTAAACTTCCTTTTGGTGCGACGTTTGGAGTGTGAAACGTTGTTTCCCGTCGCCGTCTTTTTGCCTGTGAGTTGACAAATCTTTGACATGACTG
>JAFLTX010000010.1:0-1725 GCA_022509145.1 Muribaculaceae bacterium
ACAATCTCGGGCACATTCTCGAGAGTGGAGATTTTCTGCATCTCGGCTTGCGAGGCCTCGTATATTGCCACTCCGAGTTCTGCCAAAAATTCAAATTCGTCAGAGCCGGAATCCACCACGAAGGCAATCGGCGTGAAGGTTGAGAGCGAGTCGGTTACCGCCTTTCGGCCCTGCACGAGAAACGCTCCGTCGCGTTGACGGTATTTCTTGTGGCGAAGCAGCGAAAAAGCTCCGGCTTTTCCTTTGGATATCTTCATCGGGTGTCTTGTGCGTTCTTAACGATGTCAAAATTAGGCAATATTTATGAAAGATTAAAAATAATTTCTTAATTTTGTAAGCTTTTATTCTCTATAGGTATGAAATTTATTGGTGGTCACGTAAGCATCAACGGAGGAATTTGGGCTGCTCCTCAAGAGGCTGCTGCGATCGGAGGTAAGGCCTTCGCTCTCTTTACCGGCACTCCTTCGCGCTGGAAGTCGAAAGCGCCGTCGCAGGAAGAAGCCGACCTCTTCAAGGAGAATTGCGGCCTCTACGGCTTCTCGCCCGAGGTGATTCTCCCCCACGATAATTTCCTGATAAACCTCGGGAGCCCTGACCGTCAGAAACTGCACCTCTCCAAGCAATCGTTTCTCGACGAAATGAAGCGTTGCGAAATTCTCGGTCTCAAGTATCTCAACTTCCACCCCGGAAGCCACGTAAACGAGATAACCGAGGAAGAATGTCTCACTCTCATCGCCGAGAATCTCAATATGATTCTCGACAAGACCGAGGGTGTGACCGCTGTAATAGAGAATACCGCAGGACAGGGCTCGAACCTCGGATACGCCTTCGAGCATCTCGCATATATTATAGACAAGATAGAAGACAAGTCACGCATCGGAGTGTGTATAGACACCTGCCACGCCTACTCCGCCGGGTATGACCTTGCCTCGGAAGAAGGATACAAGGCCACATGGGAGGAGTTTGACCGCCTGATCGGCAGGGAGTATCTCAAGGGAATACACCTCAACGACGACAAGCGGGAGCTGGGTTCGAAGATTGACCGCCATGCCTCTTTGGGCGAAGGCACCCTCGGCGAGGCGTTCTTCCGCAGATTTATGAACGACCCCCGTTTCGACAATATGCCCATTATCCTCGAGACCCCCGACGAAGAGCGGTGGCCCCGCGAGATAGAGTGGCTTTACAGTTTAGAAGAAAAAACAGAACAATAACCATGAAAACAAAACCGGATCTAAGCTTTTCGATGCTTTGGAATTTGAGCTTCGGATTTTTCGGCGTTCAGATTGCCTACGCATTGCAGAGTGCCAACGTATCGCGCATATTCACAACAATCGGCGCCGATCCCCACAAACTGAGCTACTTCTGGATTCTCCCGCCGCTTATGGGCCTGCTGGTGCAACCCGTGGTGGGTGTGCTCAGCGACCGCACGTGGAACCGCTTCGGGCGCCGTCTCCCCTATCTGATTCTGGGCGCGATGATTGCAGTGGTGGTGATGTGTCTGCTCCCCAACGCCGGCAGTCTCCACTTCACCATAGGCGGTGCGATTCTCTTCGGGCTTGTGGCTCTGATGATGCTCGACACCTCTATCAACATGGCGATGCAGCCGTTCAAGATGCTCGTGGGCGATATGGTCAACGAGAAGCAGAAAGGTAAGGCCTACGCCATCCAATCTTTCCTCTGCAACGCCGGTTCGGTGGTTGGTTTCGTGTTGCCCTATATCCTCGG
>JAFLTX010000010.1:1825-3913 GCA_022509145.1 Muribaculaceae bacterium
TTCTGGACGGTGGGCCTCGTGCAGTTCTTCTGCTGGTTTGCCTTCCTCTATCTTTGGACATACGGCTCCAACACCGTGGCTATGAAAGCGTTCGACACTCCCGCCACTCAGAGTATCGACGGTGTGAAGGTAGGCGACTATATCGTGGAAGGCAAGAACATAATTCTTTCTGTCGACGGTAAAGAGTATCTTATTGCCGATGAGGGTCAGGAACTCGTGAAAGGTGTCGTGGTGAACGGAAATCTTTACGAAGGCTCGCCTATCGTTGTCAATACCACAGATACGATAGTAAACGACGGACTGCTGGCCAACGATGAGAACGGCATAGCCAAGGTGGAGATAGGCGCGGCTTACAATGCCGAGTCCATCCAGATCGGCAATTCGGTTATTGACGGCAACCTTGAGTTCAGCGTGGAGAATTATCTCTACGGATTGAGCGGTGAAGGCACTCTCATCACGGCCGATATTTTCAAGAAGACGGGCGACTTCAAATATGAAGTTCAGAATTCTTCATCCTATCCCGTGGCCGACCTGCAGGCTTGCAGCTTCGACAAGAAAACTGTGCTCAACTCATCTTCCAAAAACTTCAACAAGGCCGGCGAATGGTTCGGCATCCTTATGGCCGTTCAGGCGTTGGCATCCGTGGCGTGGGCGTGGATTCTGCCTCGTTTCAGAAGCCGCAAGTTCAGCTATATCCTCTCGCTGCTGCTTGGCGGGGGCGGATTCGTGATGTCGGCTTTCATCACCAACCAGTGGGTGCTGATAGTGCCTTACGTGCTGATGGGTTGCGCGTGGGCTGCGATGCTGGCTTGGCCGTTTACAATCCTCACCAATTCCATTAAAGGCGGCAACATCGGGTCGTATCTCGGTCTTTTCAACTGCACCATCTGCATTCCGCAGATCGTGGCAGCTATCGTTGGCGGTTGGATTCTGGCCGGATTCGGCTCCACGCCTGAAGGTCTCGCTCCGCAGTATTGGATGATGGTGATCGGCGGTATCTCGATGGTAATCGGTGCCCTCTGCGTCTTCATTATCAAGGAAGGCAAGGAAGAGCCGGGCGATATGGAGGTTACCGAAACTCCTGCCATAAGCGAGAACATCTAAGTCTGATTTCAGACCGAAATAGCAAAATTAATTTGACGAGAATAGAAACAGGCTGCTTCGCTGAAGCGGCCTGTTTTGTTAAACTAAAACTCCAGGTGGCTCTGAACGGTCCCCGGAGATTTTATTTATTCTTTCTTATTTTCCTTTTCGAGGTCGCGGTTGAGCTTCCTCTCTTTCGCGCGTGCCGAGAAATGGTCGTTATACATCTTGATGCCGAAGATTATCACGGAGCTGACCAGCGTTATGATGTTGGTTACCCAGAGGGCCCATACATTGGTGAGAAACCCGAGCACAACAAAGAATGCCGAGCCGAGACCCATCATTACGAAGGTAGACATGGCTATTCCGTCGGTGTCTCTGGTCTTTATAGTGGTCCACGCCTGGGGCACGTAACCCAATATCATACATATCGCTGCCCCGTATGAGAAAAAATCAATTGCAGTCATAGTATTCGGATTTTAAGTGTTGGTTATTGGTCGGATTCGGTCCAACCGGTATATTATATGGATTGTTGGTTCCCGATCATCTCCGAGTAGGCCATCACTCCGCTCTCAGAGAGCTCAACAACCCTGAAATCGCCTTCGGGAGTAATCATCTTCACATGCGAGTCGTCGATGAACGTCATGAAGGGGTGGCTTTCGCCGTCAATGACCAGAGACCAGGTGTCGTCTTCAAATTCCAGTCGTGTACTCTCGCCTGTGCGTTCGCAAGTGATTGTGTAGCCTTTCCCGTCGCAATCCACCTTATATCGGCCGTGTTCGGTGTCGATGTATTTGGTGGTGTTGGCCACAAGGTTCTCTCCGTTCCAGAATTCTATGCTGTTGAGGATCAGGAGGTCGGCCAAACCGGTTACTTCATAAACCGGGAGAACCCAGAAGGCTACAAACACGAGTTCATTCACAAATTTCTTCCCTATCCCTTTGTTCCATTTCAGGACACTGTTGGTGAGCGAGAAGCTTCCTATGCAACTTTGAAAAGAGAGCG
>JAFLTX010000010.1:4013-45435 GCA_022509145.1 Muribaculaceae bacterium
CCGATCAGCAGATATCGCTCCTCTTCCATCGAGGTGGGGAAATAGAGCACCGGAGTCTTTCTGCGGGGGATGTAGTCAATGATCTTGGCCTTTGAGAGTTCCACCAGTTTTTGATACACGTCGCTGGCCGGCAATTGCGAAGAATAGGCTATATCTTTCTCGTTGATAAACACATAGTCGGAAAACAAGCCGGGATATTTACGCAATATAGATGTAAGAAGTTTCTCATGAGCCGGCGAGGAGAGCTTTATGTGGTAGAGGTCGTCGCGGTCGGTGGTTACCGTGAGTCGGGAAGAATTTTCAAACTCTTCGATAAAATCCACGTAACCAGCCTGGCTGAGAATCCTCAAGGCCGGGCGCACAGTTTTCTCCTCGAGGGCGAAGGTGCGGCAGAAAGTGGGAAGGTCGAATTCGATCGTGCGGTCGAACCCTTCGCCCACCGACAGACGCGAATAGATGCAGGCAAGACTGTAGATCTGCTTGATGGTGTCTCTCGGCGGAAATTCCGCCTCTACCCTTCTCCTGAGCATCTCCTTGTCGCGCTCGCGCACCAGCAGAATAGCGTGGGCCTCCTTCCCGTCGCGTCCGGCCCTGCCCGCTTCCTGATAATACTCCTCGAGCGAGGGAGGCATATCGTAGTGGACCACGAGTCTCACATCTTCCTTGTTGATTCCCATGCCGAAGGCGTTGGTGGCCACCATCACCGGTATCTCGTTATCTTTCCATCGGTTCTGCCTCTCCTCTTTCATCTCCGGGGCCAAGCCGGCGTGATAATATGTGGCCTTCACTCCCATATTGCAGAGATATTCCGCTATCTCTTTGGTTTTCTTGCGACTCCTCACGTATACTATGCAACTGCCGTGAGCTTTCGCCACCTCATTGTAGATGTCGTAAAGTTTGCTGTCGGATTTTCGCACCTCATATTTTAGATTCTCGCGCCTTACGCTCCCCCTGAACTTTCTGAATCCCGTCCGGAACTGCAGCTGCCTGACGATATCCTCCTCCACCTCTGACGTTGCCGAGGCTGTAAGCGCCAATATCGGCGCATTCTTGAATATCTCACGCAGGCGTTTTATTTTCAGATAAGAGGGTCTGAAATCATGGCCCCACTGCGAGATGCAGTGAGCTTCGTCTACCACGATGAGGCTCACTTTCAGCCGCTGGATGTCGCGGATAAACGAGATATTGTTGATACGTTCAGGGGAGATGTAGAGGAATTTGGCATTGTTGTAGAGAACCCGTTCCATTGCGCGTTTCTTCTCGGGATATGTCATCCCGGAATGGACATAGACTGCCTGCACCCGGCGTTTCCTGAGGTTGTCCACCTGGTCTTTCATCAGCGAGATGAGCGGCGTCACGATTATTACCAGGCCGTCGGTCATCAGCCCGGGAACCTGAAAAGTCAGCGATTTGCCGCCACCTGTGGGGAGGATGCCGAGCGTGTCGTGTCCTGCGAGGACCGACTCAATGATCTCTTTCTGAAGCGGACGGAAAGCGTCGTAACCCCAGACCTTCTTAAGCAGTTTTTCCAAATTACCTTGCACGTGGGGCTAATCTCTTGAAGGCCTGATGTCGCGGATTAGCAGTTGCACAGTGTTCTCCTTCCCCTGGCGCGACGACTCTTCGATGGTGTAGCAGATGTCGATGGGCTTGTGGGCGTGGATGTGCTCGAAATATTGCGCCATGTTGAAGGCTATGGCGTTGATTACACGGGAGGTGGAGTTGTCTTCAAGCTCGAGTTTGATATGCTCCATATTCTTCCCTACCAGGCGGCTGGTGCCGAAGTCGAACACGGCCTGGGTGCGGAATACGGGTTTCTGATTTCCCGGGCCGAAGGGATTGAACTTCCTCAGGGCAGCCACGAATTCCGGCGTGATTGCCGCAAAATCTATGGTGGCGTCGATATCAAGCTGAGGCTCAAGCTGGTTGGGCTGGATATGCTCGGCCACATACTCTTCGAACCGGCGTCTGAATTCCGGAATATTCTCCTCTTTGAGGGTAAGGCCGACAGCGTAGGTATGGCCGCCGAAATTCTCGAGCAGGTCGCGCGTGGAGTTGATGGCCGAGTAGATGTCGAAGCCTTGCACTGAGCGCGAGCTTCCGGTGGCGAAGCCGTTGGAATATGTGAGCACGACGGAGGGCTTGTAATATAGCTCGGTGAGCCTCGAGGCCACGATTCCGATGATTCCCTTATGCCAATGCTTGTTGTAAATCACGATTGACCGTTTGTCTTCCACCGCGCTTACGTTCTTCTCTATCAGCTCGTTGGCTTCGTCGGTAATCCTCTTGTCGAGTTCCTTGCGGTCGTTGTTATACTGGTCGATAGCCTTCCCCTTCTCGTAGGCGTCATGAAGGTCGCGGCTCACGAGTAGCTCCACGGCCTCAGCACCGCTCTGCATACGGCCGGAGGCATTGATGCGCGGTCCGATCTTGAATATTACGTCGGAGATGGAAATAGGCTTGTTGGTGAGCTTGCAGAGTCGGATTACGCTGCGCAACCCCAGGTTCGGGTTGGAATTGAGCCTGCGAAGCCCGTGATAGGCCATGATGCGGTTTTCGCCCACTATCGGCACAAGGTCTGAAGCGATGCTAACGGCCACAAGGTCGAGCAGCGAGTTGAGCTCGTTGTGGTTGGAGAGCCCGTTGCTCAAGGCGAAACCCTGCATGAACTTGAACCCTACGCCGCAACCGCTCAGATGGGTGCAGGGATAAGGCGAGCCGGGCATCTTCGGGTTGAGGATTGCCACTGCCGGCGGCAGCTCTTCGTCGGGCACGTGGTGGTCGCAGATTATGAAGTCGATACCTTTCTCGTTGGCATATTTGATCTCCTCCACAGCCTTGATGCCGCAGTCGAGCACGATGATGAGCTTCACGTCGTTCTCCACGGCGTAATCGATGCTTTTTAGCGAGATCCCGTAACCGTCTTCATAACGGGTCGGGATGTAATATTCAATGTTGCTGTAGTAATTCTGGAGATATTTGTAGACCAGGGCCACGGCAGTGGTACCGTCAACGTCATAGTCGCCGTAGATCATGATTCTCTCCTTGGCTCCCATCGCCTTGTTGAGGCGGTTTACGGCCTTGTCCATGTCGGGCATCAGGAAGGGATCGTGAAGGTCGTCGAGAGAGGGTTCGAGGAAAGCTTTGGCCTCTTCCGGCGATTTGACTCCTCGGCGCACCAGGAGCTCGGCAATCTCATTCATACCGCCACACTCGCGCGCAATCTCCTCAGAGAGAAGTTGCTCCGCACGCGTAAGGGGTTGATAATTCCACTGATTGCCCATAGTCCTCCTATTTTACCGCAAATTTAGCAAAAAATTGCCAAATTTGCAACAGCATTTGGGAAAGTTGTCAGTTTTCAGTTGTCAGTTTTCAGATATCGCCTGCTGAAACTGGTATTATCGCTGCAGGTGTAATTGGCTCTTGACTTCACTGGAAGTCGGGGGCGCCCGTGGCCGGCCCAAAGTTTATTGGAGGGTGGCGGATTTGCGGAATGCAAATGTGAAGAATGCTCCCACAAACATTACGATAGCCGACACTATCAGCACCAGGCTCGCTCCCCCGCTATGCATAAGAACGGGGATGAAGAAAACTCCCAACACCGCCCCTACTTTCCCCAGGGAGGCGGCTATACCGGTGCCGAAGCCGCGCGTTGCCACGGGGTAGACCTTGGGCGGCAAGACGAATGTCACAAGGTGCGGCCCCATGTTCAGGAATAATTCAAATGCCATAAAGGCCACAATTGAAATCCAGGTGCCCCAATGGTAACGGTAAGCCAGCAGCAGGATGATGAGAAAAATCCCGCATAAAGCAAACCCGACCACCTGCATCCTGCAGATGTTGCTGCGTTTCTGTATCAGCCACAGGCCCAACAAGAATCCGGGAAGTATGATGCAGCTGATAAAGAAGGTGACCAGAACGGAAGAGCTGACATGGTGGAGCGGAGAACCATACGTTTGCCCCGCTTCTATTCCGAGCGACATCACCAGAATAGGCAGGAAAACTCCGATGCCGTAGACCCCCAGTCCCTCGCAGGCCCATGGGATGCCGGTGAGGATTATTTTCTTCCAGTTTCTCTTTAAGAAACTACAGCTTTGTGACTGAGCAGCTGGATTTTGCCGAGAGGCAAGCGAGGTATCAGAGGAGCTGCTTTCAGAGACAGTTTGTGGTGTGGCAGGAGCAGTTTCCTCGGGAGGCAGAACAACGTCATTCCCCAAAAATTTCTGCAACATCTCCTCGGCTTCTTTGGGCCTACCGTGATGCTCGAGCCATTTCGGACTCTGGTAAAACCATATCCTGCAAACCACCATCAGTCCGGATATTGCCACCACAATCCACATCAGCTCAGGCCAGGTTGTCGCCGTTTTCCAGCGTTCAATAATCAGAAAGCAAATCCCGGCTACAATAATATTCCCGAAAGCTGATGCAGCTTTCGCGAGCCCGACCATGAAGGATTTCCATTTCACGGGCATCAGTTCGGAGATGTAGTTGGAATCAAGACTGTACTCCCCTCCTATCCCGACGCCGATGATGAAGAGACATATAATCAAGACGGTGATATCCGGGAAAATGATGCTGATGACCGACGCTACCAGCACAATTAACGGGCAGAGCCTGAACAGCAGGATATATCCGTATTTGTCGATCAGTTTACCGATGATCACCGAGCCGATGGCGATTCCCACGAGGTCGGCGGCGCCGATGATCCCCTGCATGGCCGAAGATAGTTCCGGACGGGTGATAATGTTGAGGAGCGGGATTAGGATACCGGCCAAAGTGGCCACGCCCGTACCGATGAGCTGACCTAAAGATGCCACGAATACAATCCAGATATGCCTCTTTCCGAGAGGCATATCTGCCATATCTATGAGTTTCGTTTGCTGAAGCTGAGCCATCAATTGGCGGCCGGTTTCGGTGCGAATGCCTTATACGCCGGGAAAAGGAATATCCAGGTGGTGATGCAGAACGGTCCGGTAAGAGTCGGGAGACCCATCGGAGCGAAGAACGCGTTCATGGCTGCCTGCACGAAGACGGTGGCTATGATACCGATTATACACCAGATGGCTGCGCGCCACGAGAAGTTGCAGAAGGTTGCACCCAGGGCGATACCTGTAAGCACGGCGCTGAATCCGTAGAGACCCTCAGAGATGTCCGCGCCGGGGCCTTTCCAGCAAAGCGCGATGAAGAGCGAGAGAGCCGATGCGATGGCAGCCCAAACGCACGCCCTGAGGCTGCTGACTGCCAGGGCTGCGAGGAAGAAGATTCCCGTTACCCACGAATTGATGAGGAACACCTGCGAAATCCCGCGAAGCCAATATTTCACGAGGTCGACAAATTCGAGGCTGATCACCGGCGAGCCGCCCAGCGGGAGTTCCGGGTGGGAAAGGTTCGTCGGAGGCATACCGCTGAAATAACGGGCTGCCAGCAGGAAGAAGTAGGTTGATATCACAAACGGGAAGGTAAGCGAGCTCACTCCCCATTTCCCCATTATATTGTCGAGGCCGGAGCGGACCCATGTGGTCATTGCGGCGCAGAACACGAGCCCAATCCACATACACCAGGTTTCACCAAGGAAAGTGGGGAAAGCGCATCCCACCAACGCGCCGTTGAAGCCCCAGAGGCCCTGCGCTCCCTTCTGGTCGGGCAATTTAAGGATATATCCAGTAAGTGTGGATGCCAGAACTCCGGTCAGAGCGCCCCAGGCCACCAGATGGAACCCTTCGGCGTATGCGCCCCAGAAGATTCCGCAGAGGAAGAGCAGACCTGTCCACATATTGTCTTGAAACATCACCTGCCCCACGCCGCGGAGGGTGGTGCGTGGAAATTCTTTTACTGATTGGGTTAGATACTTCGTGTCCATTCTCTTTAGTTTTGTTTGCGCAAATTTAGTCAAAATTTTAAGAATTCCTTATTTTTCCAAAATTTTATTATCGGCGCGAACAAAATTTTCCATCAAATGTTATAACTACAGAAAATATTATTAATAACCTAAACTTAATTGCTATGAACACAGCCCCTCTTCAAGGAATAAAGGTGGTAGATTTCACCAATGTTCAATCAGGCCCCTCATGCACCCAGATGCTCGCATGGTTCGGTGCAGAAGTAATCAAAATCGAACGCCCGGGAACAGGCGACCCCACGAGAACCGAGTTGCAATTCAGCCCGGACGCTCCGAGCTACTATTACCTGCAGCTCAACTCCGACAAGAAGTCGTTGACCCTTGACGCTGCTACCCCCGACGGAAAGGAGATCCTCACCCGTCTCATCAAGCAGTGCGACATTTTCGTGGAAAACCTCCACCCCGGAGCAATGGATAAACTGGGATTCGGCTGGGATGCCGTTCACGCGTTGAATCCGCGTTGTATCTACGGAACCATCAAGGGTTTCCCGCAGGGTTCACCCTACGCCCACCTCAAGGCTTACGAGCCCATCGCGCAGGTGACAGGCGGTGCTGCCACCACCACCGGCTGGTATAGCGGCGACGACAACATCCCGACGCAGAGCGGGGCAGCCCTCGGTGATTCCAACACCGGCATGCACCTCCTGATCGGTCTGCTCGCAGCCTTGCAGCAGAGAGAAAGGACCGGCGAAGGCTGCTACGTATATCAGTCGATGCACAATGCATGCCTCAACCTCTGCCGCATCAAGACACGCGACCAGCTCACTCTCGACAAGCTCGGATATCTCGTGCAGTATCCGCAATATCCCAACGAAAAATTCCCCGACTACGTTCCCCGCTCGGGCAACATCGAAGGCGGCGGCGTATTGGGCTGGACTTACAAATGTAAGAATTGGGCCACAGACCCCAACGACTACGTATACGTAATCGTGGAACGCGGAACCAAGCAGTTTGAAAACTTCTGCAAGGTGATCGGCTTTGAAGACTGGCTCACCAATCCCGACTTCAGCACAGCTGACGCCCGCGACAAACATAAGAGCGAGATCTGGCAGCGTATCCAGAACTACACCATCACCAAGACAAAATACGAGGTGACTCAAGAACTTGGCACACAGGGCATCCCGTGCGGACCGGTGCTCAATATGAAGGAGATTCTCGCCGACGAAAGTCTCTACGCCAACCAGTCGCTGGTGAAGATCCAGCAGGGCGGCAATGTGGGCGAATTCGTAACAGTGGGTTGCCCGTGCACCTTCTCGAACTATCAGCCTAACTACGGTCCTGCTCCCGAACTCGGCGGCAACAACAACGAGATACTCTCGAGCCTCGGATATACTGCCGAAGAGATCGCAGGATTTGCCAAGAACGGTACAACCGAACCCGTGGACGGCCATATGTAATCTTACGGAGTATTGCATTAACCATTAATTATCGAAAGCTATGGCAACTCTTAATAACAACCCGGCACCGCAGGCTCAACCTGCGGCGCCGTCATACCCCGCCGACTGGACCGGCCAGTTTCTTCTTGCAAAGTCGCTGCAGGCAGCCGGCATCAGCCAGATGTTCGGACTGGTGGGTATCCCCGTAACCGAATTTGCATACCTATCGCAGGAGATCGGCATCAAGTTTACCGGCTTCCGCTTCGAGCAGCAGGCAGGGATGGCAGCCCAGACTTACGGCTATCTCACCAAGACTCCGGGCGTACTGCTCACAGTTTCTTCGCTCGGATTCCTCAACGGTCTGACCGCAACTATCAATGCCACCGTAAACTGCTACCCGATGATTCAGATTTCCGGCAGCAGCGTGCGCGAACCGATCGACCTTCAGCAAGGCACTTACGAAGGGCTCGACCAGCTGAGTGTGGCGCGCGGATTGGTGAAGGAAGCATATAGAGTCAACAAGGCAGCCGACATCCCGACAGCCGTTGCCCGCGCCTACAGGGCAGCCGTTTCCGGTCGTCCCGGCGGTGTCTATCTTGACGTGACAACTCCCTGTATGGCAGAAATTATTCCTGCCGACGAAGCTCAGAAACTTCTCGACGCCACCTTCCCGCTCGTGGATCCGGCTCAGCCGGTTTCGCCGTCGGAAGAAGCCGTAGACCGCGCTCTCCAGCTCATAGCGGGAGCCAAAAAACCGGCCTTCGTAATCGGTAAAGGCGCCGCCTACGCGCAGGTGGAAGATAAGATGAAAGAGCTCGTTGAGAAGACCGGTATCCCCTACTATCCGATGTCGATGGCAAAGGGATTCCTCCCCGACGACGGACCGCTCTCGGCCCTCTCCTGCCGAAAGGAGGTGATGGAAGAAGCCGATGTGGTGGTGCTTGTAGGCGCCCGTCTCAACTGGCTGTTGAGCCGCGGCCACGGTCCTTGGAGCGAGACAACGCAGTTCGTGCAGCTTGACATCGATCCGGTCGAGATTGATTGCAACCGCAAGATTGCAGCCCCGGTGGTAGGCGACCTCGCAGCTTCTCTCGACATGATTCTGGCCAAGCTCCCTAATTACAAGCTGAGCCTCGACCCGACGTGGGTGCCCTACCTCCAGAATATCACCAAAGAGAAGGATGCCAAGTTTGCAGCCCGTCTCCAGGCCAACGCTGCCACAGTTCCTATGAACCACTGGACCGCGCTCAACGCCATCAAACCGGTACTGGAATCACGTCCCGACGTGATCCTGGTGAATGAAGGGGCCAACACGCTCGACGACACCCGCGACACCATCACCCTGCGCCAGCCGCGCAAGAGAATCGACTGCGCCACCTGGGCCATCATGGGAATGGGTATGGGTTCATGTGTAGGAGCCGCCCAGGCCACCGATTGCAGCGTGGTAGCCATCGAAGGCGACAGTGCGTTCGGTTTCTCAGGCATGGACTTCGAAACCATCTGCCGTTTCCAATTGCCCGTCACCGTGGTGATCTTCAACAACGGCGGCATCTATAATAATATAGGTGAGAATATGGCAAAGCAGGGAGAACCCTCGTTCGGTGAACCCGCCCCGACCACTCTCGACATCAATGCCCGTTACGACAAGTTTGCAGATGCGTTCGGAGGAGCTGCAGGATATTATGTATCGACTCCCGAAGAACTCTCTTCAGCCTTGACGGCAGCCATAGATTCGAAGAAACCGGCCATAATCAACGTGCAGCTGGCCCCCAACTCCGGCAAGGAGAGCGGCCACATCGGATATCTCAATCCCGAATCACTGCAGACCGTAATCGTGTAATTAACAACCGTCTTTGAATAAAGTGGTGGCAGAGAAATCTTGAAGACAGTATCTGCCACCTCCCCCCAAAAAGAATCATTAACCGCTAAACTGTTTGACTATGAACATTGCGCATGTAATACTCTATGCAATCGTGCCCATCATAGTAGTGATGCTGGCAGGGTACATTGCAGGTAAGAGAGGGTCTTTTACAGGCGAAGACTCCAAGAAATTCAACAAGGTTGTGCTCGTGTATGCGTTGCCCGCAGCCCTTTTCGTATCGATTGTAGACGCAAGCCGCGAAATGCTTGTAAGGGATATAAAACTATCGCTTATCTCGCTGTTTGTCATCATGTTCTGCTTCATGACGGTCTACTTCATCTATAAATGGTGTTTCCGCAAGAATCCTCCGGGATCGGCAGCCGTGATGGCTCTTATCAGCGGTTCTCCCACAATCGGGTTCCTCGGTTTCGCCGTGCTTGAACCGATTTTCGGCACCACTCCTTTCGTGGCCCTCGTGGTTGCTATCGTAGGTATCGTGGTTAACGCCGTGGGTATCCCGGTAGGTCTGTCGCTGCTGAACGCCGCCAAGGAGAAAGAGCAACTCGCCGCCGGCACCGCAACTGCCGCCGTAGCCGCAGGTGGAGGAGCAGCAGCCGCTGCAGCTCCCGCACCAGCTCCGGTAGCCGCTCCCAAGAAAGTCAGCTTCTGGAAACCGGTGCTTCACGCATTGGCTCAGCCAGTGGCATGGGCCCCGATTCTCGCCGTGATCTGGGTTGTGATCGGTATACCCTGGCCGAAATGGGCAAGCCCCTCTTTCGACCTCATCAAGGGTGCCAACGCTTCAATGGCAGTTTTCTCGGCAGGCGTTACCCTCTCGTCAGTGAAAATCACCATCAACTGGCAGGCTATCCTGGGCTCGATACTCAAACTCATTATGATGCCCGCACTGCTCCTCATAGTTGGTCTTATCTTCAAGATGGATCCCCTCAACCTCAAGATGCTGGTTGTGGCTGGTGTTCTTCCTCCGGCATTCTCGGGTATCATCATCGCCGACGAATATGACACGTACGTTGCCACCGGTACTTCCTCTTTGGCATTGAGTGTGATACTCTTCATGGGCTTCTGTCCGCTTTGGATTTTGATAACGGAAGCGTGCCTGCATCACTTCTGATGCCCGGCGCATAGAAATCTTATTGAAAAAGTCAAGGGTCGATATCGTGGATGTCGGCCCTTTGTTGCGTGTATAGGGAGGATTTTGAATCGCGCGAAATGGTTCCGATGAAGGCGCGAAATGGGCGCCGGGGAGGTTATAAAGTTAAATAATTTTAAATAAATAAAGTTAAAGAAGCCGAAATATAATATTGGGCCTCTTTTTTGCATTATTTAGTTGAACTGACTGTGAAGCTCTACCCTATGATAATGGATCGGCTTCAAGAATGTTGAAAGGGGAAATCACTTTCTAAGGAACCAGCAAAAATTTAAAACAAAAAGATATGAAGAAATTTCAGATTGCAGCCTTGGCAATGTTGGGGATTGCTATTGCAGCCAATGCAGAAACCCAAGACTCTAAATTCATCCGCACGGGTTCCGCGCCTGCGTTTGAAACTGATTTCACGGTTGCGGCAGAAAAGACCGTCAACGAAGTGGTGTGTATCAAGAGCTATACTTCCCGTCGCCAAAACTACGGCAACCAGGGAGGTTACGACCCCTTCGGAATGTTTGATTTCTTCTTCGGCACTCCGCAGCAGCGCACTCCGCAACGCCAGCCGAAGCAACAAGAGAGCGAACCCGTGCAGAGCGGTCTCGGCTCGGGCGTGATCCTTTCGGAAGACGGCTACATCGTCACCAACAACCACGTGATCGACGGTGCCGACAAACTCGAAGTGCTTCTCAACGATAATTCCACCTATGATGCCAAGATCATAGGCACCGACGAGGCCACCGACCTCGCCCTTCTTAAAATCGACGCCAAAGGTCTCTCGGCCATTACTTTCGGCGATTCGGAGGCAGTGAAGGTAGGCGAATGGGTGCTCGCTGTTGGTAACCCGTTCGGCTTCAACTCCACCGTGACAGCCGGTATCGTGAGCGCCAAGGCCCGCGCTCTCAACAAGGGCGGCAGTATGGGTATCGAATCGTTTATCCAGACCGACGCAGCACTCAACCCCGGCAACTCGGGCGGCGCGCTCGTCAACCTCAAGGGCGAACTCATAGGCATCAACTCAGCCATCTATTCAAACACCGGTAGCTACACCGGTTACTCGTTCGCCATCCCCACCTCTATAGTATATAAGGTGGTGGGCGACCTCAAGGAGTATGGCACCGTGCAGCGCGCAGTACTCGGATGTACGGTAAGAGATCTCGATGCCAAGATCGCGAAAGAGAAAGACATCACGGCCACCAAGTCAGGCGTTCTGGTTGTGGAAGTAAACGACAGGTCTACAGCCAAGTCTCTCGGCTTGCAGACCGACGACGTCATCGTTGCCATCAACGGTGTGGAAGTGAGCACCCGCGCCCAGCTCGTGGAGCAGCTCAACAAATTCCGCCCGGGCGATGAGATCACTCTCACTTATTATCGCAACAATAAGAAAGAGACCAAACGCGGCACCCTTCTGAATACCGAAGGCACCACCAACATCACCAAGAAAGGTGACTTCACAAGCCTTGGATGCGCCTTTATGAAACTCAGCGACGAGACCAAATCTCACCTCGGCATCTCGATGGGCGTTCAGGTTACGGGTCTCAAAGCAGGTCTCTTCAAGGAGCAGGGAATCAAAGACGGCTTCATCATCACGGAAATCAACGGCCAGCCCGTAAACAGCTCCGACGATGTGGAATATATCTACAATCAGTTGATGAAGAGCAATGATCCGGATAAGGTGCTGTTTATCAGCGGTCTTTATCCCACCGGCAAGAAGCAGTATTACGCTGTGGACCTCTCCGGAGAGTAATGTGGCAATGACACTTTAAAATATCTGCAAAAAAATTACAAGGCAGATACAATAAACTACAACACATATCGTTATTGTTAAGGCACTCTTTCCGTAGTGCCTTAACAATTTGTTAGAAAGAGAAGATAGATGAGACAATTAAAAATTACCAAGTCTATTACCAACAGAGAGAGCGCGTCTCTCGACAAGTATTTGCAGGAAATAGGTAGAGAAGAATTAATTACGGTAAGTGAGGAGGTAGAACTGGCTCAGAGAATCAAGAAAGGCGACCGTGAGGCTCTCGACAAGCTCACGCGTGCAAACCTAAGGTTTGTGGTTTCGGTTGCCAAGCAGTATCAGAACCAGGGTCTCAGCCTCCCCGACCTCATAAATGAAGGTAACCTCGGCCTAATCCGTGCAGCTCAAAAGTTTGACGAGACTCGCGGTTTCAAATTTATCTCTTACGCCGTTTGGTGGATACGCCAGTCGATTCTGCAGGCCCTCGCCGAGCAGAGCCGTATCGTGCGTCTCCCCCTTAACCAGGTAGGTTCGCTCAACAAGATTTCCAAAGAGCTTTCGCGCTTTGAGCAGGAGAACGAACGTCGCCCCTCGGCCGAAGAGCTCGCCGAACGTCTCGACATCCCTGTTGACAAGATTTCTGACACTCTGAAGGTTTCCGGCCGTTCAATTTCGGTAGACGCACCTTTTGTGGAGGGTGAAGACAACTCTCTGCTCGACGTGCTTCCCAACGAGGACTCCCCCTCTGCCGATGCCTCGCTCAATCAGGAATCTCTCTCAAAGGAGGTAGACCGCGCATTACATCAGCTCTACGACCGCGAACGCGAAATCCTCAAGATGTTCTTCGGAATCGGTTGTCCGGAAATGACTCTTGAAGAGATCGGCGCAAAATTTGATCTTACCCGCGAACGTGTGCGTCAGATCAAAGAGAAAGCCATCCGCCGTCTCAAAGGTCAGAAAAGCAAACTCCTCAAGAGCTATCTCGGCGAATAAGAAACGCCTTAAAGCTGTTTCAGCGAATAAGAAACGCGCATAAAATAGTTAATAATCAAAGGGTTGCATCAAGAAATTGGCGCAACCCTTAACCATTCCCAGCTTTTCATTAAGGTCCTTAAAGTCCTTAAGGTCCTTAAAGTCCTTAAAGTCCTTAGAGCCCTTAAGCTCATTAAAGCCGTTAAGCTTCTTAGGGCTTTTCCTCCTTTCAGCTTCCCTGTTTCTTCGGCCTTATCGAAGGGTAACTACCGTAATCCCGGCGCCTCCCATCCTCACATCTTCATCGGCAAAGGATGCCACGTAGGGATTCCTCTGCATCATATCGCGAACCACGGTGCGCAACGCCCCGGTTCCCGTGCCGTGAAGGATCCGCAATCGGTCGTGGCCGTACTGCACACCCTCGTCGATGAAGGAATTGACGCGCGCAATCGCTTCGTCTACCCTCATGCCGCGGATGTCGATTTCATTTTTAAATTCCAGCTGACGCTGACGGCGGATGTCGGAACCTTCTCCGTTGAGAAGCGTATACGATTTTTGTGCCGACTGCTGTCCTTTCCGCTTAGGCACCACTGTGAGCTGGTTGAGCTTGACCCGGGTTCTGAGCTGACCGATGGCGACTTCCGCCTCGTTGCCTGTGATTCCCAGGATCGTGCCCACTGTCGATGAATTGTTGAGCTTCACGTCATCGCCGACTTCTGGCTGTCGGTTTTCTGTCGGCTTTGTGGCTGCTGCGGGAGAAATACGGTTGCTCTTCTCTTCACGGGGAGTTCTCTCTTTCTTCTTCCTGCGCCCGGGAAGCGGAGTATGTTTCTTTGATAGCTCTGCATCGGAGTCCGCACCCTCCACCGACTCCTTATATTCGGCCAACCGGCGCCGTATCTCCTTGGTTTTCTCTTTCTCGGCCTCCACCCTCTTGATTTCCGCAATTGTGTTCTCGATTGTGCGGTTGGTGGTGGAGAGCAGATTTTCGGCTTCTTGGCGAGCTTCCTTGAGAATCTCTTTCTTTTTTGATTTCAAATCGCTGATAAGCGCTTCATATTCCTTCTCGAGAGCCTCCACGCGATTGCTCTTCTTGCGGATGTTCTCGCGTTTGGTCTGCCAATATTTCCTGTCGCGGGCTATCTCGATCAGGAAGCGGTCTGTCTCGGTGTAATCTTCGCCTACTTCGGCTTTCACACTGTCGAGTACCCCCTTCGGAAGACCTATCTTGGCTGCAATCTCAAGGGCGAACGAACTGCCCGGCGAGCCGATCGAGAGCTGGAAAGTAGGTGAAAGCGTGCCTCGGTCAAACAGCATAGCTCCGTTGGCTATCCCCTCAACTTCCTCGGCCAGCATCTTGAGCGAATGGTAGTGGGTGGTGATGATGGCGAAGCATTTCGATTTCTGCAGCTCGATTATTATCGCTTTGGCAATAGCGGCGCCTACGGTGGGCTCCGTGCCGGAACCGATCTCGTCGATAAGCACCAGACTGCTCCCCGCGGCTCGCGCAAGGAAGTATTTCATATTCTTGAGGTGGGAGGAATAAGTGGAGAGGTCATCCTCAATGCTTTGCTGGTCTCCGATATCAAGAAGGATATTCCTGAATATTCCCACGTGAGAGTTGGAATACATTGCCGGAAGCAATCCGCATTGAACCATATACTGGTTTATGGCCACAGTCTTGAGCGCCACCGATTTACCTCCGGCATTGGGCCCGGAGATTATGAGAAATCTCTGCTGCTTGTCAAGGCGGATGTTGAGAGGCACCACTTTCTTCCCCTGGCGTTGCAGGGTGAAGTGCAGAATCGGATTTACCGCGCCGTACCAATCCATCTCGGGATGCTTCGAGAGGTGGGGCATTTCGGCATTGATGGAGATGGCAAACTTCGCCTTCGCCATTATGTAATCAAGCTGCCCGAGGAGCCTGTTGGAATCTAATATGGACCCTATTTCAGGGCGCACTTCGTTGGCAAGCGCGCGCAATATCTTCACTATGATGCGCTGCTCCTCAAGAAACAGCTCCTTTACCTTATTATTCAGCAGGATGGTCTCGGCAGGCTCTATGAATACAGTCTTGCCGCTGGCGCTCTCGTCGTGGATAATTCCCTGAAGTCTGCGTTTGTTGATGGCCGGAACTGGTATAACAAACCGTCCGTCTCGGAGCACAGGCTGGGATTCTTTCTCAGTAATGCCCTCCCCGACGGCCCGCAAATGGATGCGGTGGATAGCTCTCGAAATACTCCCTTTCATTCCCGCAATCTCACGGCGCACTTCGGCCAGCTCAGGAGAGGCGCTGTCGCGCACGTTCCCTTCTGCGTCGATGATCCGGTCTATCTCTTTTATAAGATGAGGCAGCAGGGTGATGCGAGAAAAAAGGTCGTGAAGCTCGGGATAGAGAAAGGTTTCCGACGTGTCTTCATCCCCCTCTTTTTTGCTGAAAAAATTTTTTATCTCGCCGAAAGCCGTCAACGACTTTTTCAGCTGAAAGAATTCCTCCGGACTCGCATAGGAATCGCCGACCTGCAACCTCGGGAGCCAGTTCTGAAGGTCGAAGACCACGAAATCGGGCAACGCCTCGCTCCTCTCCAGCGCGCCTTTGAGCTCGTCAACCTTGGCAAGCTCTCTGCGAACGGCCTGATATTCGCTCAGGAAAGGCGCGGTCATCGCCTCTTCCTTCCCGAGCGAACTGCTGCAATAATCGGCCACCATACGCCGCACGTCGGCAAAACCGATTTTCTGCTCTATGTTCTGAGGATAATTTTCGGCCATTCTCTTAATTGGATTTTTCTGCTGTGAATGCTTCGGAAGCCTTTCACACGGGGAAGGCAAACATCGGGAAGTCTACCTCGTAGAGCACCTTGTGGGCCAACCCCGGATTGAAGATACGCCCCAACCCGTATCGCCGCTTGTTGGGAGCGAGTATCATCTGGATGTTGTGAGCCTGGAAATACTTTTCCACCTCCGAGCGAAGGTTCTCAATGTCGGCGACATCGGCAGCCTTGAAATTTGCCTGCGGGTACTCTTTCTTAAGGGAGGTTTCGAGTGCCTGCAGTTTCTCTTTCATCGCCTCTCCTTTCGGTTTGGAAACGGCCGGGAAAAGATGGATGGTCACCTCAGGATGGCCGAACATCTCCATAAGATGTTTTATGGCAATGGTGTCACCTTCGTCAAAATAGCAGAAAGCGCAGATGTTGACAATGGCCTTGAATCCGCAGAAAGTGTAATGCTCCGGCACGGTCATCACCGGCGCTATGGCCTGGTCGATAACCTCGGCCGTCACGCTCCCTATGAGTTCTTCGCTGCGCTTCTCCTTTCCGCGCGTAGCCATTACTATAACGGGCGGCTTCTGAGCTGAGCAGTAGTCTTTTATAACTTCTTCCGGGGTGCCGGCAGCCGTTACGGTCTTATAAGCGATATCCGGCAACTTGTTCGAGGCCTGGAGCGCCTTCACCTGCTCTTCGAGCTCATGCATCCGCTGGGCGTCGATCTTGTTGACTGCCGACTGCACCTCCATCTCCTCGATTTCGGCAGAATTGGTGTCGAGCCCGTAGAGGTCGTCGGGAAACTGCAGAAACTGCTCTTGCGTCACCACCGAGGTGGCGTGAATCAGAGTTACGCCATACCCGAGCCTGCGGGCGAGCTCAAATCCCACGTTTACAGCCAATTCCGATTTCTCGGAAAAATCAACGGGAACCAGTACGTCAGTACCGTTTCCCGCTGTATAAGGCGCTTTGTTTCTCAGCATTGCCGGGAGAAATAAAGGGTGAAGGGATCTGTTACCTGTCAGGCTTCCTTCTTCGATTCTTCAAGAATCTTGATAGCCATATCGTAGATGGTAGTGTCGTCAAGCACAACGATACCACCGTCGGGGCCCGGTTCGATATGAATTCCTATATTGTTGCCAAACTGATAGTTCACTCCACCGAAATAATTTCTTACTGTCTGAACGGTGAGGTTCAGCTCATCGGCTATTCTATGGGTTGCACCATCGGGAAGGCTGTCTTTAAGACGACGTAGCTCGTTGAATGTCAACGTTTTGCTCATATTTAGCGTAGTTTTGGTTATGTGTGATTATAGTTTCTTTTCTGATCTCGTGAAAATCGTTGCTAAATTAATCTTTTTTTTGCAATCTTCCAACAATTTATCCTTCTTAAATTGTCAGATAATCTCAATTCCTTCTTTCTTGACCCAACCGATGTTCTCCGGATTGAGTTTCACTTTCAGCCATTCGGTGCCGTCGGCGCCGTTTTTCACCTCGAGGATTTTCACTTTCGTGCCCCCATGGAGCGGCGACGTTGCGGGTTGCGAATTGCTTTCAGGGTTCTCCAGAAGCTCTGTGGTGAAGGCCATCAGCACAGCCTCTTCCTCTTTCTCATATTGAGCCGCCGCGATATGGGCGAATACCAGGAATATTATGGTGAAAGCCAGGAAAGTAAGTGCGCTGAAAAAGCCGGTTTTACGTGCCAAAACGTTAGGGGTGAATATGTAAAGAGCCAGCCCTCCGAGAAATAGGATGAAGGCCAGCACTGCAAAAACAGCCCAGCTGTTGCTTTGGGTGTCTACGGCAATCATCCTATAGACCCCCTCGATGAAACTCTCCTGCTCGGTTTCCACATTCCCTTTCTTCCCGCCCAACGAGGCAACGTTGGCATCCGTGATGCGTGAACGCAGATAATCCAGGTTGTTGTTGATTTTGGAATCGGATGGGGCAAGCTTGCGGGCACGTTCAAGGCAGAGCACGGCGTTCCCTTCGTCACCCATCTTATAATAGGCGTTTCCGAGATTATACAGGAGGGGCGCGGATATCCCCTTCTCCTCGATTATCTGGCTGTATAAGGCCGCTGCCTCCGCGTAGTTGCCGTCAACGTATGCCGAGTCGGCGGCCGCCACGTTGCCGTTGGCTCTGACGGGTAAGCACAGAGCCAGAATCATCGACAGCGCGATATATATCTTAATTTTCGTTTTCATTATCTGCAGTCTCCTCATCGGGTGTGGCGCTACCCTTCTGTTGTTCAGTATATTCATCTTCCACCTTTGCCAGCGACTGTATAGCATCGGCATAGAGCTGACGCATGTTGGCATCGCGGGCTACCGGTGTATATTTGGCGTATTCACATTCGTCGATCAGGTTGATGATGGGCATGAAAGTGGATTCCTTCACTCCGTGGGTCTTGAATTCTTCGCCCACATTGCTGCGGTTCAAGGCAGACGTGGGCATCTTGAGCTTGTCGCCGATATACCCCCAGAGTGCCTTCAGCATCTCGTCGTAGAACTGCTCTTCCTGATGGTTCTTGAAGCACTGATAAGCCTTGGCGAGTCTCTTCATCGCCATCTTGTTGGCCTTCTTGCTCCGCAATGCCGTGAGGTCTTCGTGGTCGCGGATATATTTCCTGTAGACGCCGAGCGCCGCCACAAAAATGCACGCCGGAATCACGAACCACAGCCAGTAAAGCAGCGAGGTTATGTAAGGTCTGCCTATTCCCGAGGGGAGTTCACCGGTAGGCATTAGCTCATAGTCATACGTCATGCTCTTCTGCGACAGTCCGGAAGAAGCCCCTTCGCCAACTGTCAGCTTCATCCCTTTGCTGACCAATGTCTTATATTCTCCTGCCTGAGGGTCGAAATATGAGAACTTGATGTCTGACAGATCGAAAGAGCCTGTGCTTCGCGGCATGAAAGAATAGTCGAATTTTATGCTGCCGGAGACATTCGTGCGGCCCACTTCCACATTCTCGGTAACCTCAGGTGTGTAGATTTCAAACGAGGCCGGGAAGTAGGGTTTCAGCTCGGGGAGCTTTATATACTTCACATTCCCCTCTCCCTCGATAGTATAAGTGATAGCTGCCGGAGTGTTGGTGAGCAGCTGTTTTGTAGGAGGCTGAGTGCTCAACCGGAATGTGCCCACCCCTCCTATGAAGTTTTGCGGGATAGGCTGAGGCAGACTCTTCACGTCGATATAGATGTCGTTTGGAGTGATGTTGAGCTGGATAGGCTGCCTCACACTCATCCGCTGGAAATACGGGTCATGGTAATATTCCGTGCGGTCGGTGCTCACGGTATAGGTGTTACCCTCGATTTTCAGACGTCCTGCTTTCTGAGGGAATATGATGTATCGGGCCACGATTGCCGAGCTGTAATATTTCCCTCGATACTGCTCAAATTCAAGCGAGTTGGATACGTATTTCGACTCTTCTATTACGAAACTTTCAAATTTGGGAGCCGAAGCCGCGCCGATAAACTTGATTGTGGAATAGGAGCTGTAGAGCTTTACGGTGTATTCTATCGCCTCCTGCTCATAAGCGGTCGTCTTGTTGACACTTGCCACCAGAAACATCTCCTCGTTACCCTTCCCGATGAATATCGGGCCTTGGTTGGGATCGTAGTCCGGTATCTTTGGCGTCGCCGATGAATTGCCGCCGGATGATGAGTTGCCTGCCGGGGCCTGGTTTGAAGATGAAGCGGGTATTACCTTATACGAGAGCACGTTGCTCTTCACCCCGTTTACCGACACCGGACCGAACTTATAATCGCCGGGAGTCTCGGCTTTCAAGGTGAGGATGAGGCTTGTGGAATTCTCGTTGATTCCTCGCGTGAGATCTACGTTTTGTTGCGAATATGTGCTTTTATAGAGAAACTTAACGCCGGGAGGCATCTCCGAAATGGAGAGGTCGCCCGTGCAGTTCTCGGCTTTTATCGTGATATGGAATTTCTCGCCCACGGCAATCCGGTTGCCCGGTGCGTCGCTGGTGATACTGACCCTCCGTGCTCCCGGCGCAGCCATCGCTATCAACGGCAGGAGCACGAGTATCAACGATAATCCTCGCCTTGAGATGATATGTCTATATAGATACCGCATTATTGTCGCGTGTCTTTCTTTCAGGTTTCTTTTGTTGCGAGCCCTCCAAGGTGTCGGAGCATGCGTCGTAATAACTCTTCTTGTCGGGAGAGAAGAATTTCAGGCAGAATGGCTCGATCTTGAAGTCGGCTTTCTGAGGAATGAATTTGCAAACAAGGGTAACTTCGCTCCACAGCATCCCGTTGCGCTGCTTGAACTCCTCCTCGGGCTCAACTTCCTTAAGTTGGCAATTCTCCTTGAAACATTTATATATTTCCGAAATATTCAGGTCGGAGAGGTAGCCTTCGCCGCTGATTTTAAAGATGCAGTAAGCCTCGCTCCCCACATTGATTGCGCCCGGCGGGAACCATCCTTCCACAGTAAAGTCTCCCACGCCGTCGCAACTCCCCTCACCTTTTTTCGGCAACTGCTCAACCTTGAAACTTACGGCATTTCCCGTGGCCGCCACCTCTTCGTATTCCACATACTGCCTCATTCCCCAGAAGTTGTCGCGCACCGCCTTGGTGTGGGGAATATAAACAGCATATTCGGCCTTGTCGATGGTATATTTGCCGGGATTGTCAAAGATCAGATAATCCTTCTGGATGGTCCAGCTGTAATAGGTCTTCCCACCTTTCTGCACCGTCTGGGGCCTGCCGTTGCGGGTGGCGCCGTTGATCACCTTGGCTTCCCTGGGGAAGGTGTTGTTCTTCACAATCTTTACATTGGCGATATTTGCCTCGGTCGACAGCAAAGTCACCGTATATTCCAACACCTCGCCAACATAGGCCGATTTCTCTATCGTGGCTTCGATGGAGATCTCCGGCCCCGTGGTTTTTGCCGACGCAGATATCGCCGCGGTCAGCAACCCGAAAAGCAAGATTGTTTTATTTATAAATTTCATTCGCAAGGTGTTGATTTATCAGTTGTTTACCATCTTTTTGACGACCGTCCGCTCTTCTCCGTAGGTTCGGCGTTCTGGGTCTGCATCTGCGCCCTTCTTATGTTCTCTTTCCTCTCGGCGGCGTCGAGTATCTGGTCGCTCGTATTGTTGTTGAGGTTTTCTCTGTTCTGGTCCTGCTGGTCCTGCTGGTTCTGGTTTTGCTGCTGGTTCTGATCCTGCTGGTCTTGCTGGTTCTGCTGATTGTCGTTCTCGTTCTTCTGCAGCTGGGCTATGCGCAGGTTGCGCCTGGCGTGCTCGTCGTCGGGGTTAAGGCGCAGCGCCTCCTTGTAATTGGTGATGGCTTCGTCAAATTTCTTCTGGGTGAAAAAGATGTTGCCCAGATTGTAGAAAGCCATTGCGCTTACGTTCCCTTTCTCCACTTTCGGAGATGCCGCTGCCTGAAACTCGGCCATAGATTGGTCAAGAAGCGGGCCCATGATCGAGTCGGGGAGTTGCCCTTCTTCCGAAGCCTCCTCGCCGGCCATAATTTGCATCAGGTAAGTCAGCCCGTCGTTGAGATGGGCCACCACCGAACGGGGATTGGCATCCAAGGCGGCACGGTAGCTGGAGTCTGCCCTCTCTATCGCCATGGTTCGGAACGCATCGTTTCCGTCAAGAATCAGATTGCGTTCCTTTTGGGTGGAGTAGATGGTGAGAAGCGAGTCGCGGTCGAGCTCCACGCCCGATTCATCCGTAATACTCCCTTTCTTGCAGCCTCCCGCAAGACCCGACAACACCACGAATCCCACCAAAATCAAGCTGCTTTTCTTATTGAAAAGGTTGAGTTTGTGGAGCAGTCGGTTGCGTTTGTCGGTCAATAAGAAATCTATAATCAGAAGCACAATTGCAAATATTACGAACGGATAATAAAGCTCTTCGTGGCTGACCATGAAGCTTGATTCAAGGGTTACGCGCTGCAGCTTGTTGAGCTGCTTCACCAGCTCGTCTACGGCATCGGCGTTTGCAGCATTCACATAGATACCCTTCCCCTCCTCAGCTATGCCGAGAGCAAGCTGTTCGTTCAGAGCTGTCCTCACCACTTCGCCCGTCTCGTCATCCTTCATCAACCCTTCGGTTTGGGAAGGGATGGTAACGGGTGCCGATCCGATACCTATCACATTGGTCTGAATGCCGTTTTTCGAGGCACGCTTCACTTCTTCTATAACCCCCTCAGGATTTTCGAGTTCATCGGCATCGGTTAGCAGTATTATGGCTTTCCCCACGTCTTTGCGGTCGCTGAATGAGCGCTCCGCCAACGCTATGGCAGCTCCGATGTTTGTCCCTTGGTGAGGAATGAGCGACGGGTCGATCGAATTGAGGAATGTCTTTGCCGAAACGTAGTCGTTGGTCACCGGGATAAGAGTGTATGCGTCGCCGGCGTAGACAATCAATCCTACCTTGTCGTTTCCGAGGCGGTTGATGAGGTTCTCGAGTATGAGCTTCGATGTGCGCATACGGTCGATTCCGCCTTCCTCTCCGGTGGCAGACGCGAGCATAGAGTTGCTGCCGTCTACGGCAATCACAATCTCGATCCCCTCGCGAGTCGTGTCGCTGTTCTTGACACCTCCCCACGGTCTCGCCCACGCAAAAACCATTGCAACGATGGCCAGGATAGCCAAGGCAAGTCTTACGTAGCGCTTTTGTGTCGAGAATTCCGGCATGAGGCGTCTCAGAATACTCAGGCCTCCCAATTTCTTTATCTTCTTATTCCATAACAATCTGCTCCACAGGAATAAGACCACCACTGCCAGAACGAGCAGTAGGAAAAACAGTTTATCCGGGTATGCGAAACTAAACATAGTTACGGAATTTTATTCAAAACAGTATATCTCATCAACACCACGAGCAGGTAGCAACACAAGGCCGCGAGAACCCAAGGCATGAAACATTCATCTTTCCTCTGATAGCTCTGCACGTCCATCTCCGTCTTCTCAAGGTTGTTGATCTCCTCAAAGATATAGTCCAGTGTCTTGGCATCGGTAGCCCGGAAATATTTGCCGCCGGTCTGATTGGCTATATCCTTCAACGTTTCCTCGTCTATGGGGGTTTCAATGGTAGCCTGAGTGTAACCGTAGGGATCCACGTAAACAGAATTTCCATCGAGTCCCACCCCTATCGTATAGACTTTTATTCCCTTCAGTGCGGCTATCTCGGCGGCGGTAGACGGCGCTACGTCGCCGGTGTTGTTGGAGCCGTCAGTTATAAGGATGATGCTTTTCGATTTTGCCTTCCCGTTGAGAACGCGGTTGATTGCACTCACTATGCCGTCGCCGATGGCGGTGCCGGTGGCAAGCTGGCCCATCCTTACTCCTTCCACGGCATTCTGCAGCGCCAGAAGGTCGTTGGTGAGCGGCATGATCGAGAGTGCCTCGCCGGCGAAGATTACAAGCCCCATATTGTCTTCACCTCGATTGCGGATGAAGTCGGTGGCGGTGGCTTTTGCCGCATCGAATCTCGTGGGCATAATGTCGGGGGTGCTCATACTCTCCGAAACGTCGAGCGCCAGCACTATGTCGCTGCCGTAGATATGGCTTGTGGACATATAATCGCTTTTTTGTGGCCGTGCCAGGGCAACAATCAGAAAGCCGATGGCAAGCAATGTGAGAACTTTCGACACTGTCAGCAGGAAAGCCCTGCCGCTCCCCTTCCGGCTCTTGAAGCCGCTCAGCGTGGAGACAAAGAGAGACGTATACTCCTTTTTGTTGCGCCATATCCACCAGAATATCAGCGGAATATAGATCAACAGAAACAATAAAAGATAAGGATACTTGAAGCTCATCTGCCACCTCCTTTCCTCTTTCCGTTGCCGGGATTTTCGGTCTCTTCTGCCGTGGGACGCGTGCTGTTGACGAATTCCACCACTTCAGCCATATTGGCATCACACTCTTCTTCCGTGGAGAGTTCCTTGGCAAACTTCACAAGGTCAGAAAGCTGCAACAGGTGTCTCAGCTCATCGCGATACGGCTCCAATTCTTTCTTCTCATCGATTGTCTGAAGCACTTCGGTAGTCGATTTTTCGTGGCTACGGATGCCGAACCGCTTGTTGAGATAGAATCGCAATATATCGATGAGCTGGGTGTAATAATCCTTGTATTTCCCTCTTTTCGGGAGGTTCATTTTGCGCAGCTTCTCAAGGCGCGTCAAAGCCTGCTGATAAACCGGGACCGGCTTCTTCGTGAACACCTTTCCGGTCTTGAGATATTTATAGAGGAGATAACCGATAAAGGTTAGAAGTAGGAAGGCCACAGCGATGAGCCACCAGATGAAAGTGGCCTCTTCGGCTTCTTTCTCGATTTCCGGATAAGGATTTATCTCAAACGGATCGGCCACGTCGGTGAAAGCGTCAATCTGGTCGTCGGCCCTTGCCATTACCGGGATTACTTTCAGCCTCAGCTCGTTGCTCGCCATCGGTTCGTTGTCTACGAGGAGTTCGAAGGGCGGCAACACATATTCTCCGGAGTCAAATGCCTGGATGTTGAGCTTATATTCTACGATGGCCTTATTGTCTACGGTCAGTCGGTTTTCATTCAGAAACGCCACTTCCACAGTGTCGTTGAGAAGCGATACATAACTGTTTTTCTTCCCCTTGATTTTCTCAATCAGCGGAAACGAAACCTTCGACGAGTCGTTCGGAGTGTCTACGGTTATTTTCAGAGCGGTCTTGTTCCCCATCAGCAGCTCGTTGCTTTCGAGCTCGGCGGTAACTTGCGAGTTGGCTTCAAACCATACGGCTGCAACAAACAACACTGTTATCCATCTTGCTGCTGACGAACGTCTTCCGGTGTCTTTCTTCATCTCTTACTTTAAGATTTTTCCCTGTTGGATTCTTTTATCTCAAGGCTCTTTTCCTGAACAGATCAAGCAGTTTCTTTACGAAATCTTCCTCTGTGCTTACCGACAGGTAGTCGACGCCACACCTGGTAGAAGTCGACGAAATCTTCTGCACATATCGGAAAGCATTCTGCTCGTATTCCCTGCGCGTGGACGGAAGCGAGGTGTCTACCCATCTCTGGGTTCCCGTCTCGAGATCCCGTGCGCGAAGCAACCCTACGTCGGGCAGTTTCATATCTTTCTCGTCAAAGACTCTTATCGCCACCACATCGTGTTTGTTGTTGGCAACCGACATATTGTGGTAATAATCGGAATCGTCGATAAAATCGGAAAGCAGAAAAGCCGTGCAACGTTTCTTGAGAGCCCGGTTGAGAAACTGCAACGCATTGTCGATATTTGTACCTTTCCCTTTGGGCTGCAGATTCAATATCTCTCTGATGATGAGCAGGATGTGGGTTTTCCCTTTTTTCGGCGGAATATATTTCTCGATTTCATCCGAAAAGAAGATCACTCCCACTTTGTCGTTGTTGGCGATGGAAGAGAACGCGAGAGTCGCGGCTATTTCGGCCATCTTGTCGCGTTTTGAATCCTCCGTCGATCCGAAGAGCTCGCTGGCACTCACGTCGATGAGAAGCATCAGAGTGAGCTCGCGGTCTTCTTCATACACCTTGACAAACGGTTTGTTCTGGCGCGCGGTCACGTTCCAGTCGATGTCTCTCACATCGTCGCCCGGCTGATATTCCCTTACTTCCGAGAATGTTACGCCGCGTCCCTTGAAGGCCGTGTGATAGACACCCGCGAATATGTTTTGGCTCAATCCGCGGGTCTTTATCTCTATTTTTCTGACTTTCTTTAATAAATCCTTTGCATCCATCAGGGCACAGGAACTTTATCCATTATCTCGGTGATGATTTGGTCGGATGTCACGTTGTTGGCCTCGGCTTCGTAAGTGATTCCGATGCGGTGGCGCAATACGTCGTGGCATACGGCCCGGATGTCTTCGGGAATCACATATCCGCGACCCTGCAGGAATGCCTGGGCGCGGCCGGCGATGGCCAGAGAGATGGATGCACGCGGCGAACCGCCGTACGAGATAAGAGGCACAAGGTCGTTGAGCCCGTAGAAGCGGGGATCGCGGGTGGCGAAAACCAGATCTACTATATAGTTTTCAATCTTCTCGTCGATATAGATTTTCTTGACAACCTTCTGCACGTCGAGCACATCTTTCGTGGTGAGGAGAGGCTTGAAATCGTCGTCGTCGGCATATATGTTCTGACGGATGATCTTCTTCTCTTCCTCTTTTTCAGGATAACCGATCACCACTTTGAGAAGGAAACGGTCGGTCTGGGCCTCAGGCAGAGGATAGGTGCCTTCCTGCTCGATGGGATTCTGAGTAGCCATCACCAGGAAAGGCTTGTCGAGAGGCAGGGTGTCGTCGCCGATGGTCACCTGGCGTTCCTGCATAGCCTCGAGCAGCGCGCTCTGCACCTTAGCGGGAGCCCTGTTGATTTCATCGGCAAGAACGAAGTTGGCAAAAATGGGACCTTTCTTTATCTCGAAGGTCTCTTTCTTCACACTATAGATGAGAGTACCGATTACGTCGGCCGGGAGAAGGTCTGGGGTAAACTGGATTCTGTTGTATTTAGCATCGATGAGTTCGGCCAGAGTGCGGATTGCAAGGGTCTTGGCAAGGCCCGGAACGCCTTCAAGCAGCACGTGGCCGTTGCTGAGCAGCGCTATCAGCAGCGAGTCGATCAAATGTTTCTGACCTACAATCTTTCTATCCATTCCCGAACGTATCAGACTCAAAAAGTTGCTCTTTGAGGCTATAAGCTCGTTTAACTCCCTAATGTTCAGTGTTTCATCCATTTTTGTTTCTTATCTTCTATTTTTCATTTTTCACAATGCAAAAGTAAAAAACAGCCTTATTAAAAAAGTTTGCATTGTGTTAAAAAAAATCAAAAATTCCCTCACTCGTTTGCAGCCAAAGAATTCCATCCCTGGGCCACGATAGGAATGTCGGCTCCGTCGCGGGTAACGAGCATGGCGCCAAGCGATTCTTCGGTTACATAACCGATCATCGTAACCCCCGGCATCGCATCGATCTTCTCTTTCTCCACTAGAGGAACGGTAAACAGCAGTTCGTAATCCTCGCCGCCGTTTAGAGCGGCCGTCACAAGATTCATATTGAATTCCTCAGCCATCATGGCCGTCTGGAAATCAATCGGAATCCGGTCTTCATAAACCCTGCACCCTACTTTAGAGGTTTTGCAGATATGGAGCAATTCAGACGAGAGTCCGTCGCTTACGTCCATCATTGCTGTCGGGGTCACGCCGTGCTGCTTCAGCAGTTCGATGATATCTTTCCTCGCTTCGGGTTTGAGTTGCCTTTCTATGATATACTCCTTCCCTGCAAAGTCGGGTTGGAAATCAGCGCCGCTCTCTGCAGCCACACGGTTTTCGCGCTCAAGCAACTGCAGGCCCATATAAGCCGCACCAAGGTCGCCCGATACGCAGATAAGGTCCGTTGGCTTGGCGCCGCTTCTCTTCACAGCTTTCCCTTTCTCCACTTCACCGATGCATGTGCCGCTGATTATCAGACCGGTAACCGATGCACTGGTATCGCCTCCTACAAGATCCACTCCATAGATTTGACATGCAAGGCGGATGCCGCTGTAGAGCTCCTCTATATGCTCCACGGTGAAACGGCTCGACACCCCGAGGCTTACGAGAAACTGCTTGGGTGTGCCTCCCATGGCATATATGTCGCTGAAGTTAACGATGGCTGATTTATAACCTAAATGCTTGAGAGGCACATATCTGATGTCGAAATGCACCCCTTCAAGCAGAAGGTCGGTGGTTACGAGTGTCTCGTGATCTCCGCTGTCTATCACGGCGGCATCGTCTCCAACACCCGCAACAGTTGAAGAATTTACGGGAGAAAGGTCTGACGTCAGCCTGTCGATCAGACCAAATTCTCCCAATTTTGATATTTCCATCTTAGATTTTTTCGAGGAGTCCTATGAGTAATGCCATTGTGGTGGGCTGGGCCTTTACGGCTGCCAGCTGCACTTCTTCGTGGCTCGGCACTTCCTTGATCTCCTTCCCGCCAAGGTCGGTGATTACGGAGAGACCGAACACTTTCATGCCCGCATGGTTGGCAACGATTACTTCGGGAACGGTGCTCATACCTACTGCATCGCCACCGATGATGCGGAAGTATTCATACTCTGCCCTCGTCTCGAATGTCGGGCCGGTGGTGCCTACGTATACGCCGTGCATCAGACGCAATTTCTTTTCGTCGGCCACTTCGTCGGCCTTCTTTATGAGCTCTTCGCTGTAAGCCTCCGTCATTGCCGGGAAGCGCGGACCGAGTTCGTTGTAGTTCTTACCTCTGAGCGGGTTTTCCGGGAAGAGGTTGATGTGGTCGGTTATAACCATCACGTCGCCTACCTTGAACTCCTTGTTCATACCGCCGGCTGCGTTGCTCACGATCAGAGTCTCCACTCCGAGCTCCTTCATCACGCGAACCGGGAAGGTTACCTGCTTCATGTCGTAGCCTTCATAATAATGGAAGCGACCCGACATGGCAAGGATCAACTTGCCGCCGAGTTTACCCACGATCAGTCTGCCTGAATGGCCCTCTACTGTAGATACAGGGAAGTTAGGGATATCTTTATATTCGATTTCGTGAGTGCGCTCCATCAGCTCTGCCACCTGTCCGAGGCCTGTGCCCAGGATGATGCCGATCTTCGGAGTTTCTCCTATGATGTTCTTGATAAATGATGCTGTGTTTTTAATCTGTTCGATCATAATATTAAAATTTTAAGTTGTTTTCTCGTTGCTGAATATTTGCCATCCTGTGTTTATAAATGACAGCTTTAAAAGATATCATTGATTGAGATGCCTCAAACGGATGGCTTTTTCAATTTCGTTTTCCAGAATATCGCCGTCGATGCCGGAATGCATGTGGATTCTGATCGGTAGGTAGAATGTGAATGCTTTCAGCGTGTAGGGGAAATAGGGATTATGCTGGAGTCTCACGGCGTCTTTCTCCGTGGTGATAATGATTTTACGCTTCCCTTCCATATCCTTGTAGACCTGTTTTATCTTCTTCAGGTCGGCGCGGCTGAAGTTGTGATGGTCGGGGAAGGCCATTACCTTTTTCGACACCGGGAACCGGCGGAAATATCTTACGAAAGACCTCGGATGAGCAATTCCCGAGAGGAGGAGAATGGCGTCTTTATCCGTGAGATTCTCGAGATTTACGTTGTAGGGACATTCGTGCGGGAACACCGGTTTAAGGTCTCTGAAGTCGATGCTTGAGAAGAATAGCTTCTGGAAGCTTAGCAGACTTATGGTCTTTGAGATCTCCCGGTATTCAAACGGTTTCATCTCGTCCTTGCACTTGGTCACAACTATGAAGTCGGCTCTTTCGGAGGAGTGTTGCGGCTCGCGCAGTCTGCCGAGCGGCAGGAGGTCGTCGTTGTCTATCGGCCTGTTGGAGTCGAGAAGAAGTATCGACAGCAACGGCTTTATCGGCCTGTACTGGTAAGCGTCGTCAAGAATTATGAGGTTTGTTTCCGGGAAGAGCTTCATTATCTTCTGAATGGCGCTCTTCCTGTTCTTGCAAACCGCCACTTTTATCTTGTCGCCGTATTTTTTCTTTATCTGGTACGGTTCGTCGCCTATCTGCTGGGGAGTGGTTTCATTTGAAGCCAGAACGAAACCCTTGGTGTCGCGCTTGTATCCGCGGCTGATTACGGCGATGTTGTAACGGTCGCTGAGGGCGTCGATGATATATTCCACGTGCGGAGTCTTCCCTGTGCCGCCGATGGTAAGATTTCCTACGGATATCACCGGCACGTCAAACTCCTTCTGCTTCTTTATCTTCTGGTCGTAAAGAGTATTGTGAAACCACACTCCGAACCCGTAACCCCACTTGAGCGGGGTCAGGGCGTAGGTGATCAGTTTGTCGAGATATGGATGCATATTCTTATAGCGATATGATTAAGTGGGGACACCTCGCCTGCTGATGTTTCTGCAAGAGGATCCATCGCGCAAAGTTCAACATATATTGGTCGAAACCTTTGGCCTCGAGGCTCCGTATCACCCTGTTTACCTCGGCGTTGCTCTCTTCAGCCGAATAGAGCAGCATGTCTATCCAGTTCTCTTCGACCTCCGGATAGGTAACTACATTGTACCTGTCAAGGTTCCCTTTTTCAGCCACCCACGCTATGGCGTCGTCGAGACCGCCGAGTTCGTCGACAAGTCCTATCTTTTTGGCCTGGAGACCGCTCCAAACTCTACCCTCCCCGATGCTCTTGATATAGTCGACAGGCTTGTTGCGCCCTTTTGCAACTCGGCCCACAAACTTTTCGTAGCCTCTTTCGATGCTCTGCTGGAGCGCGTGGTTTTGTTCAGCGGTCATCGGGTAGAATATCGATGGGAAACTGACGCCGGGGTTGGTGCTTACCGTCTGAGGATTGACACCGATGTTAGAGGCGAGCTTCTGAACGTTCGGCACCATGCCGAAGATCCCGATTGATCCGGTGATGGTCAGCGGGTCGGCATAGATTCTGTCGGCTCCGGCCGAGATCCAATAGCCGCCCGAGGCAGCATAATCGCCCATCGACACGGCAAGAGGCTTGTGGGAAGCCTTGAAATAGTCAAGCGCCCAAGCGATTTGGTCGCTCCCGAAGACTGATCCGCCGGGAGAATTGACTCTCAGCACCATCCCCTTCACGTTCTTATCGTCAGCCAGGGCAAGAATCTGGGGCACAAGTGTGGCGCAATTGATACCAGCGCCTTCAAATTCAGCGATATCGCCGCAAGCATACACCACGGCTATCTCATCACCGCCGCGACTTGGGATATTGTATTTGGAATCAAGCAGTTGCGGGGTGACGAAGTTGATTTTTTCAACGTCCGTTCCGATATAGTCGGCTATATGGCCTTCCACTTCCCGTTGATAGATGCAATTGTCTACCAACCCGTATTTCTTGGCTACTTCGGCTTCATCGAGAGCGATGAAATTGTTCACCAAAGAATCCACCTGCGAGCTCTTCACCTTGCGGGCTTCGCAGATGCGATCCACCATATAACCCCACATATCGGTGTAAAGCGTGTCGAGCTGGGCTCTGGCAGGCTCGCTCATGGCAGTTTCGCTGTAAGGCTCAACGGCTGATTTGAACTTCCCTACCCTTGCTATCTCTACGTCGATTCCGACCTTGTCAAGCAGTTCCTTGAAATATAGCACCGTCCCGGTGAGTCCTTCCAGTTCGAGGCTTCCGGCCGGGTTGAGATAGACAACGTCGGCAACCGTTGCCACGTAATAATCGCCCAGCGATAGGCTGTTGCCGTAAGCGAAGACGCGTTTTCCGCTCTTCTTGAATTCCAGCACGGCATTCCTTATGGCATCGAAGGTGGCCGGTGAGGCGTTCGCGCCG
The DNA here is from genome assembly GCA_022509145.1 of Muribaculaceae bacterium. Lineage (GTDB taxonomy): Bacteria > Bacteroidota > Bacteroidia > Bacteroidales > Muribaculaceae > Lepagella. The sequence continues at coordinate 35,086 of JAFLTX010000010.1, forward strand.
TTACATTCTATATAGAGGGCGTCGATGTTCTCATTGCTTGCCGCTTCCTGCAGAGCATACGTGAGGCAGCGCAACGTCTGCGGTTTCTCGATCGTGCCCGACATCAATACCGAGAAGTCTATTTCCGGAAGGCTCTCCTTCTCGATTATGGTGCCTCCGAGGTTCAGTTTAAGCACACTGTGTTTCGTGACATTCCCCACGGTTCGCATCGTGAAGTTGCCTGCAAGACCTAATATGAATATCACCAATCCTATTATGAACAATACGATTGCGATCCATGCTCCTACAAACGAGGAAAGGGCGTTGAGAATAAATTTCTTTAGCACGGCTCAGAGGGTCAATTCTTTGATTAACGATATTACTTGTTCGCCTAAGCGGTCGGCTTCTTCCATAGTGTGCGCCTCGCTGTAGATGCGGATTATCGGTTCGGTGTTCGACTTGCGAAGGTGTACCCACTTCTCTTTGAAGTCGATCTTGACTCCGTCGATATCTGTTATCTTCTCGTCTTTAAACCTCTCTTTGAGGCTGTTGAGAATGCCGTCGAGATCTGTCTCGGGAGTGAGGCTCACTTTCTTTTTGGAGATATGATATTCGGGATATTTTTTCCTCAGTTCGGTCACTTTCAGGCTGCTCTTCGCCAGATGGGTGAGGAAAAGCGCGATACCCACCAACGCATCGCGTCCGTAGTGAAGCTCGGGATAAATAACCCCGCCGTTCCCTTCGCCTCCTATCACGGCGCCGGTGTCTTTCATCTTCTTCACTACGTTTACCTCGCCGACGGCTGCAGCTTCATAATTGCCCCCGCGAGAGGTGGTTACGTCTCGCAGTGCGCGGGAGCTGCTGAGATTCGATACAGTGTTGCCCGGAGTGTTGGAGAGCACATAATCGGCCACGGCAACAAGCGTATACTCCTCGTTGAAGAATTCGCCGTTCTCCATCACGATGGCCAGACGGTCTACGTCAGGGTCCACGACGAATCCTACGTCAGCACCGCTTTCTCTCGTCAGGGCCGCTATATCCGCAAGATTCTCGGGAATCGGTTCCGGAGTGTGGGCAAACTTGCCGTTGGCTTCGCAGTTGAGCTCAACTACCCTCTTGACTCCCAAGCGTTTGAGAAGCTGGGGAACGATGATACCGCCAACCGAATTCACGGCATCCAAAGCCACCGTAAATTCAGCCCTGCGTATCGCCTCCACATCCACCAGAGGCAGCCCGCACACCATTTCGATATGGCGAAGGTCCCACGTGGTGTTTTTATATTCTTGCCCGAGGTCAAACACCTGGGCGAATTGAAAATCTTCCTTCTCGGCGATCGATATCACCTCTTTCCCTTCCTCATCGTTGAGAAACTCTCCGGCAGAGTTGAGGAGTTTGAGGGCATTCCACTGTATCGGATTGTGGCTTGCAGTGATAATTATGCCGCCCGAGGCCTTTTCACCGGTTACGGCCAATTCCGTTGTTGGTGTAGAGGCCAATCCAATCTTTATCACATTGCAACCCATCGCCATCAACGTGCCACACACGATTTTCTCCACCATCTTGCCGGAGATGCGGGCATCGCGACCCACCACGATTGTGATCTCTTCCTCCTCGGAATGATTTCGAATGAACTGAGCGTAAGCAGCAGTAAACTTGGCGATGTCTACGGCTGAGAGTCCTTCACCTGTACGGCCTCCGATGGTGCCGCGTATTCCTGATATAGATTTGATTAGTGCCATTAATAAACTCCTTTAAAGTATCTTACGTCATATACAAACGGCAGACATTCGCTCTGCTCGGCATAGAAACCGGCCTGAGCCCTGAGCACGAGTCTCACTCTCGAATTATAGCCCAGATAGTCAAGGGGCACCTGAATGCCCGAACCGAATTGATATGACGATGACAATGTAAGATTTCCAAGAATGAACGAAGTGGCTCCCCCGGCGGTGTTGAGGCTGTTGGAATTCCCCACCCACTGCTCTACGTCTGCCTCATAAAAATTCCTGAGGTTCATACGGCTGTAACGGAAATATACGCGGTCGCCCTTCTCAGGTTTGTCATCCGGATCGCCCATATTGAGTACCTGCATATAGACGTTGCCGTCGCTGTCCATCCGATAATAAGGCGCGTCTTCGCCCACCTCGAAATTCCCGTCTTCAGGGATTGTCACCTCTACCGCCTCGCCCGAGAGATACCAGTTTATGGCTTTCTCTTCCTTCTTCAGCAAGTCGGCGTAGCTCTCCCCTTTCTCGCAGCTGACAAGGCCGGCTGCCACAAGGGCCATTAATGCTATCGTATAATGTTTTTTCATTGTTATATCTCGTTGTATTCTCCCGCTTTGGGAAGGTAACAGTCATATTTGGGCATGCTCTCGATCAAGAGTTTGCGGCACTCTTCGAGCGACCCGCGGAATTCGCCTCCTGCTGCCTGCAGATGGCCGCCACCGCCGAAGAGGTCTTCGCACACTTTTGAAACGGGGAAATTATACTGGCTTCGAGCCGAAACCCTGATGTATTCCGCGTCCTCGCGCAGGAAGAATGAATAAACTATCTCTTTCACTTCCAGAGGCATGTTCACGAGCCCCTCCGTGTCTCCCTTCTCATAATTGAAACGCTGAAGGGTCTCACGGTCGAGTGTAATGATGGCGCCGTGGTGCTTCTCGAATATCTCCAGTTTCTCCGAGATGGCATAGGCCTGTATTTTCAGGCTCGACAAAGAGCGTGTGTTGAGAGAGAGTTTTACGATTCTGTTTTTGTCTACTCCCTTCTCGAGCAATCGCATCAGTATCTCATATATGTCTAACTCAGAGATATTTACAGTGAAATTGCGAGTGTCGGTCACGATTCCCGTAAGGATACATTCAGCCGCTTCCTTGTTCATCTCCCTGTAGAGCCCGAGCGCCGCGATGATGCGGAACACCAGCTCGCAGGTAGACGACATGTCGGGGTAAGAAAATGTGATGTCGGCAAAATAGTCGGGATCTTCGTGGTGGTCGATAAGGACTTTCGGCTTGGAAGATTCTGAAATCAACGGCTCCAGCAAGTCGAGCCGTGAAAGCTTGTTGAAGTCACAACAAATGATGAGGTCGGCCTCATCCACGAGCTTATGGCAATACGGGTCGTGTTTCGTATAGATTGCCAGCTCCTTGTAGCCCGGCATAAACGCCAGTGTCTTGGGGGGCTGATCGGGAACGATCACCCGCGCATGCTTCCCTAAGGTGTTGAGTAGGTGGGCTAAACCGAGCGTGCTCCCCAGCGCGTCGCCGTCAGGACGCACATGGCAGGTGAGCACGATGTTGGTGCTCGCCTCTATCATTACCCACAGGCGTTTTATATCGGCGTCTATCAGTATCTGTTTCATATTTTATTTCAACAAGCAAATTTAATCATTATTTTTTGATACTGCAATATTGAGGTTTCCTTATTTTATTGTAATTTTGTTGTGGTTTTCTTTTACTAAAACAATTCCCTTTAATCCGTAACCGGCGTTTCTGCGCCACAAACGATTTATCATGCATACTCGCGAAGAGAAACTTGAAGCCATCGGCCAATTGCTCGATGTGCTCGACATATTGAGAGTCAAATGCCCCTGGGATGCCAAGCAGACCAACGAAAGCCTCCGCTGCAACACCATCGAGGAGGTTTACGAGCTTTCCGACGCTTTGCTCAACGACGATAATTTCAACATTAAGAAAGAGCTCGGCGACGTGCTCCTCCACGTTGCTTTCTACGCCAAGATCGGCGAGGAGAAAGAAGCTTTCGACATAGCTGATGTGGCCGACGCCCTGCGTGAGAAGCTGATTTTCCGCCATCCACACGTCTTTGGCGACCGCACTGCCGAAACGGCCTCCGAGGTGTCCAAGAATTGGGAAGAGATCAAACTCAAGGAGAAAGACGGCAACAAGACCGTGCTCTCCGGTGTCCCCGCCTCTCTGCCGGCACTGATCAAGGCAAACCGAATCCAGGAGAAGGCGCAGAACGTGGGGTTTGACTGGGAGAAGAAAGAAGACGTATGGGAGAAGGTGAAGGAAGAACTGGCCGAGGTTGAAACCGAAATCAACGGGAAGGATCAGGAGAAAATCTCAAACGAATTCGGCGACCTTCTTTTCTCGATAATCAATGCCGCCAGGCTTTACGGCGTGAATCCCGACACAGCTCTCGAAAATACCAACAGGAAGTTTATCTCTCGGTTCAACTACATAGAGCGCAAGGCCAAGGAGGCCGGGAAATCTCTCAAAGAGATGACCCTCGCTGAGATGGACGCCCTCTGGAACGAAGCCAAAAATCAAAGCTCCGAGCCGCTTAAATGATTCTCTGTATCACCGAGAAACCGAGCGTTGGCCAGTCGATTGCCAACATCCTGGGCGCCACCACACGGCATCCGGGCTTCTTCGAGGGCAACGGCTATTGGGTGAGCTGGACTTTTGGCCATCTATGCACGCTCAAAGAGCCGGCAGACTACACGCACCTCTGGAAGAAATGGAGCTTCTCTTCCCTGCCGATGATTCCGCCGCGCTTCGGAATCAAGCTGATCAACAACAAAGGGATTGAAGACCAGTTCAATATCCTCTGCAAACTCATCGAAGAGTGCGAGGGAATCATCAATTGCGGTGATGCCGGCCAGGAGGGTGAACTGATTCAGAGGTGGGTGATGCAGAAAGCCGGTTGCAAGAAGCCGGTGAAACGTCTCTGGATCTCGTCGCTTACCGACGACGCCATCCGCGAAGGCTTCAACAATCTGAAGTCAGAGAAAGACCTCGAGCCGCTTTACCACGCAGGGCTTTGTCGTGCTATCGGCGACTGGCTCCTCGGAATAAATGCCACCCGCCTTTACACCCTCAAATATTCCTCCCACGGATCGGGAATCCTCTCGGTAGGAAGGGTGCAGACCCCCACGCTCGCAATGATAGTAGACCGGCAGAAGGAGATCGAAGGGTTTGTGCCGTCTACAAGCTGGGAGATTCGCACGATTTATCGCGGCGTTACTTTTACATCTGATAAAGATATTTTCAAAACTGAGGAGGAAGGGAACGAATACCTGAATCAGATAAAAGACCTCCCCTTCACCATCACCGACGTAACGGAGAAGAAGGGCACGGAGGCTCCTCCGAGATTGCTCGACCTCACGTCGCTGCAGGTGGAATGTAATAAGAAATTCGGTTTTTCCGCTGAGGAGACGCTCAATCTCATCCAGTCGCTTTACGAGAAAAAGCTGACCACCTATCCTCGCGTAGACACAACGTATCTTCCCGACGACGTCTATCCTAAGTGCGAGGGAATCCTGAAATCTCTCCAAGACTATAAACCTTTTACTGAGCCTCTTATAGGCAAGAAGTTGAAGAAAAGCAAGAAGGTTTTCGACAACACCAAAATCACCGACCACCATGCCATCATCCCCACCGGCGTTCCCCTCCCGGCAGGACTTTCCGACAGGGAGAAAAACGTCTTCGATATGGTGGCGCGCCACTTCATAGCTGCGTTTATGCCCGACTGCAAATTCAAGCAGATTGTAGCCAAAGGTAAGGCTGGAAAGGTCAATTTCAAGGCCACATACAAGTCGATTACCGACCCCGGATGGAAAACAATCTTTGGTAAGACCGACGACTCGGCCTCATCCAATCAAGCGGCCGACGAGCCTCAAAATTTCCCGGTTTTCACCAACGGCGAGTCTGGTAGTCACCAGCCGTTCCTCTATAAGAAGACCACCCAGCCTCCCAAGTATTTCACGGAGGCCACCCTCCTGCGGGCAATGGAGACGGCGGGTCAGAAGATTGAGGATGAAACTTTGCGAGAAGCGCTGAAAGCCAACGGAATAGGTCGCCCTTCAACACGCGCGGCAATCATCGAAATTCTCTTCAAGCGCGGTTATATCTATCGTGAAAGAAAATCTATCAAGGCGTCGCAGGCGGGGATAGATTTGATTTCAGTGATACGCGACGAACTACTCAAAAGTGCGAAACTGACCGGGATTTGGGAGGGAAAATTGCGGCAGATAGAACGTGGCGAATACTCCGCTCAGCAATTCATCGATGAATTGAAACTTCAGATTAAAGCCATCACTGTCAATGTAATAGCAGACAACTCCAACGTTACAATCGGCGCCGGTTCATAGCTTCGTTTTATCATTTTACGCTCCCTCGATATGGAAAATCAAGTGGTTCAGCTTACGATTGTCGCCGTCATTATTCTGATAGTTCTCCTGTGGGTGATTATCAAGATGACACGTTTTTCCAAGGGGAAAGATAAGGAAAATTGTGCCTGCTGCTCTTTCTCCTCCGACTGCAAGGCCAAGGAGTTGGTTGAATTGAGTAAAAAGAATGCTAAGCGTAATTCCGGGAAAAGCTCTCTCGCCCGGAATAAAACTGGATTCTTCCAAGGAGGCTAACGAGCCTTCATCTCAAAGTTCTTCATGCTGTCGTGACGGGCAATCTGCCAAGAATTGACGATATTTTGAAACAAGATATAGGCAGCCGGTCCGATTGAGGCCAACGGATTCATGTAAGTCATTGCAAGCCAGACGGCAAGCACCGTGTTTTTCTGCATCAACGATTGCGCTCCCGACACCGCGTCGCCATAACGTTTCCCGAATCTTCTCCCTATCTTGTACTGAATGAGGCAAACCGCACCGGCGCCCACTGTCAAGTATATCATTGTAAGCGTTTTATCGGGCTCCCATGTGTTGATTGCGAAACTTACACACCCGCCCACGATTATAAAGAGCGACACCACCCAGATTCCGAAAGAGAGCTCCTGATGATTTGCCACTTTGTCATGAAGTTTAGGCGCGAGATATTGCAGCAGAATGGCGCAAAGCATCGGTGCCAACAACAACGGCACCACCTCTCTGAGTATCAACAAAAATGAGGTCAGGAAAGAGATCTCCTTACCGTCGCCGATAAGGGCCAGCACCGGTGGTCCGGCAGCTGCCACCATCAGGTTGCTTATAAGCGAATATGACACCACCTTATGAATTCTTCCGCCCAACATCGACGTCACCACCGGCGCGGCTGTGGCCGTAGGAGCAAAAACGCAAATAAACACCCCCTCGGCCGTGACGTGGTCAAAAGCAAAGAGAGCGAAATATACTCCTGCGCTGAGTGCCAGTTGGATAAGAAGAAGCTTCACCTCGAATTTTTCCGGCTTGAGCTGCTTCAGCGAAAGTCGGCAATACGTGATGAAGAGCATCAAAAAGATAAGATACGGCGACAGGAATGAGAGATATCCCATCCATCTGCTGAAGACAGCGCCCCCTATCAGCGCTATCGGCATTGCCATATTTCTCTTTACTACCATTTTTCTTCAGTCTCTCCCCTTCTCCGTTCCAATCTTTCCCTATTATTAGTCTATCCCTGCCTTTCCGCAGAATCAGACGGGATTTACTGGATATTCTCCAATATACATTTCACCGTTTCAAAGGTCTTCTCCGGAGCTTCCTCCCAGAAGTTCTGATATTGCGAGATATTTTCGCCTTCTCCCGGTGTGTCGCTTATAATCCTGACAATGTTGAATTTAGTTTTCTCCATATAGCACACATGTGCTATCGCGGCGCTCTCCATATCCACGGCGATGACCTCCGGGAAGATGGAGCGGATGCGCTTAATCTCATCGCCCGAGTCGATGAAAGCATCGCCGCTGCAGATCAGCCCTACCTGCAGGCGAGCGGCTGCCAGTCTTTCGTATGCCAGCCGGATCACGTCTTTATCACATTCAATGAACACCGGGAGGCCGTCGGCTTGACCGGGCTGTGTCCCCGGGCCACACCAAACGTCGTGATACGCCACATAATCGGCCACCAGCAGGTCGCCTATCCGGGTTCTTGAAGAAGCACCTCCCGCAACGCCGGTATTTATCACAAGGTCGGGGTTGCAACCGCGAATTATCTTGTAGGTGGTGATTGCAGCGTTTACCTTCCCTATACCGCTCTTCAGCAAATAGATATCGTGATGGTTGATTTTGCCGTAAAGCAGTCCGAGCCCTTCGAGTTCAAGTTCCTGTGCGTCTTTGAGAAGCGGGGTTATCAACCTCCGTTCTTTCTCCATGGCTGATATGATAGCGATCTTCATTTCTCAAATTTTTCGCGAATTTACATATTTTATTCCGCTTTCCCACTAATTTTATTTATTTTTGTAGAAAATTAGTTCCTGTATGAAGATTCTGAAAATTTGGGGTGAAGAGTTGAGCGAACGTCAGATCAACGAATTGGTACGCTCCCTGAAGGAAGGCGAAATCATCATCGCCCCAACCGACACCCTCTATGCCATAATGTGTGACGCGCTTTCACCGAAAGCAATCGAGAGGGTTTGCCGTCTCAAGGGGATCAATCCCGAGAAAACAAATCTCTCGATAATCTGCAGCGACATCTCCCAGGCTGCCGAATATGCCAATTTTAACAATGAAACGTTCAGGTTGCTGAAGGAGCACACTCCGGGACCGTTTACCTTCATCTGCAAATCGGCTCATGCACTGCCGGCTGCCTTCAAGAGGCGCAAGATGGTGGGCGTAAGAATTCCGGCCTTCAAGGGAGTGCGCGACATCGCTTCGGCGCTCGGCAACCCGCTTCTCACCACTTCGATTCAATATGCCGACGAAGATTACGGCACCAATCCAGAGCTCATAGAAGAAGCTTACAACGATAAAGTTGACACCATAATCGAAGGTCCTGCCGGAGGTCTCACCCCTTCAACAGTGGTGGATTGCACCGGCTCTGAGATCGAAGTGATCCGCGAGGGTCTCGGCCAGCTTTAATTCAGCTAATAATTTACCATCATAAAGCAAATGTGGGTCGCTTCAGAAGTGACCCACATTCGTTTCATTTATATGATTTCTTTTATGCCGGAAGAGCCTCGTTGGTAGCCTTTACAGCTGCTGCGCTCTTGCGGAAGAGCTCTTTCTCCTCTTCGTTGAGGTCGAGTTCAACGATGCGTTCGATGCCGTTTCTGCCGAGTTCGCAAAGCACGCCGATGCACAGGTCTTTCTCGCCGTATTCGCCGTCGAGCAGTGCCGAGCACGGAATCAGGGCCTTCTGGTCGTGAAGCACTGCTTCAACCACCTCTGAAGTTGCTGCGCCGGGAGCATACCATGCGCTTGTGCCGAGAAGTTTGGTCAGAGTTGCACCACCTACCATAGTGTCTGCTACTACCTTGTCGATCACCTCTTTTGAAAGGAAGTTCTCTACGGGTATACCTCTCAATGTGGCAAATCTCTTCAGAGGAATCATGGTTGTGTCGCCGTGACCGCCGATAACGAAGCCTTCCACTTCATTCGGGTTAGCCTTGAGTGCCTGGCTCAGATAGTATTTGAATCTGTTGCTGTCGAGAGCGCCACCCATACCGATGATGCGGTTCTTGGGGATACCGGCCACCTTGTGGATAAGGTATGTCATGGTGTCCATCGGGTTGGATACGCATACGATCACAGCATTGGGGCTGTATTTCAGCACGCTTTCAGTCACCTGCTTCACGATACCCGCGTTCACACCGATAAGCTCCTCGCGGGTCATGCCCGGCTTGCGGGGGATTCCGGAAGTGATTACTACTACATCGCTGTTGGCTGTTGCCTCGTAGTCGTTGGTTACACCTTTGATTCTGGTGTTCATATCAAGAAGGGCGGCTGTCTGCATCATATCCATGGCCTTACCCTCGGATATCCCTTCCTTAATATCAATCATTACAACTTCATCGGCTACTTCGCGAATAGCCATGATGTTGGCAGCGGTTGCTCCAACATTACCTGCACCTACTACGGTTACTTTTGACATTTCTTTTTTTATTTTAATTGTTTATTTGTTAGCATTCAAGTGGTTGGAGCGAATTTCCACATCTCCAGAAACCTCTTTAAATTCGTTGCAAATTTATGAATTTTTTCAACACCAATCAAGTATATACACCACAATTAAAAGTATAATCGCAAGCACACCGAACACCATCGCTGCATAATCCAGCTTCCTTGCGGCGCTTCCGCTCATTTTCACCAGCATCAGAGCCATCAGATGCGAAAACACCGACATAAATGCGCAGAATATCACGGAATATTCCCACAGGTTGGTAAGCGTGCGGGTGCAGATTGCCACTATCAATACGGCCACTATGAGCAGCAGCGCAATGGTGGTTAGTAATTTAGACTTCATTTTAAAGAGTTGTTATCTATGGAGTTTAAAGCCGTAGGTCTTTCCGCTCTCCCCTACAGCTGTCAGGAAGTAAAAGCCTCTTGATTCGGGCATTATATCTATCAGTACGTCGGGAGTCGTGCCGCTGAAGCGCTGACGCGCCACCATACTGCCGCCGAGATTGTAAATAAAGGCTTCCCTTACGTTTTCCGGCAGATTCAGCTGGAAACGACCGCTCCCCAATGGCATCAGACGCGGCTCGTCGCT
>JAFLTX010000100.1 GCA_022509145.1 Muribaculaceae bacterium
ATGGCATCTGCCGACAGAAATTCAATATCCTTACAGAAATTACGGAAATACCGTTTTTCGATTCGCCGGATTGTCAGCTGGAGAGAACGAAGTCGGGCGCCGTGAGATCTGAAAAGGTAACGCTCAAATTCTCTACCGACTGCCCGCCTGAAGAGAACGGCAATCTCGCTTTCGTGGTGAGAGACCAGCTCGACCGGGTATTTCTCATCGGCTCGAAGGAAACCCCGAAGGCCGTGATGAACGTGACGGTATCAACCGGCACTCCCTCCGGGAGCCCGGCAGCCGCCGAAATCGAAATAACGCATACAGCAATAAAAACTCTCGTAGAGTGTGAGATTTTCTAAGCCATTTTTTCATATTTAGACTGTTGTTAAATGTAAGTAATCGTAAGAATCCCCCGCCGGACCGTGAGGCCAGGCGGGTTTTTTTATTCCTTTTTCTTTGTTGCTCTGTCTTTTGGTGCACATTTATAGAGATATAATTTTGTTGCAATCTAATTGTAAATTATGGCAAAAGCTGTTTATCATCTTCATTTAAAGGGTTACGTAGGAGGTGAAGACTTCGACCGTAACGCCGTCGATAATGTTCTTGCTCAACATAACGACAAACAAGTAAACGTTCTTATCGACTCAACCGGGGGCTCCCTCGCAACGGGCCTCTCGATCTCGTCGGCGTTCAAAAACCACGGCAACGTAACAGTGCACTTCGTAGGTCTCAACGCGTCGGCAGCCACCATCGCCTCTCTCGGCGCCTCGAAGATCACCATGGACGCCAACGCAATGTATCTCGCCCACCAGTGCTCCATGCCGTTTTTCGAGTGGGGTATGCTCAACAGCGACAACTTCTCATCTCTCATCGCCGAGTGTGAGAAGATAAAAGCCGACCTCGATAAGCTGGATCTCAACGTGGCCCGTATGTATGCCGCCAAGTGCAAGAGACCCGTGGCCGACCTGCTGGACCTCATGCGCGTAGGAGGCTGGCTTACCGCCGACGAAGCTCTCGAATGGGGTTTCATCGACGAGATCACAGACTGGCAGGATGAAGAGAAGCCCGAACTCACCGACGCTCTCGCCTCCGCTATGGCGTCGGTAGGGATGCCGATTCCCAACGTGCCTGTAACGGCGCCCGAGAAGGGCTCCGCTTTAGCACGTTTCTTCGAAGCGTTCACCGCTCTGTTCAAACATTCAAACGAAATCAATAACTCAATCCCAACCACTAAAACAATGAAAAAGACCTACAACTTCGCAAAGGAGATTTTGGGAGATGAAAACATCACCCTCACAGACGGGGCGTGCACTCTCACTGAATCTCAGCTCGACGCCCTCGAGAATCATTTTGCCAACGCCGGCAAAACGATAGCCGAGAAGGACGCTACCATTTCTGAAAAAGAGGCCGAGATCGCCTCGCTCAATGAAAAACTTGAAGCCAAACCCGCGGCCACTTCGCCGGCCGTCGTAGACGACTCTTCAAAGCCGGCTCCCGACGTGGAGAACGACTTCATCTCAACCGGTATCTCCGCAACAAAACTTTTCAATTCACTTCCGTAATCAATTCTTTTATTCTATGGGAAAGCTTAAATACAATCTCGAAGATTTTCAGAAAGCGGCAATCACATTCCGCAAAGACCTGCTCCGTCTCCCGATTATCGGGCTTAACGACACAATGCAGTACATGACCCCGCGCCCGGGTGTAACTTACATGGAACTCGTAGGCACCACAGCCTTCGACGCCCAGTTTGCCCCCTACAAGGCCGGCAGAACCACAGAGTCGGATCTCGACCTCGTGCTCCGCGAGCTCCGCACCTACTTCGGCTCTGTAAACGCCGACTTTGAACCCAACGCCGAAATCCAGACCCTTCTCGGCCACAAGGCCTCCCAGGCTCTCGGCGACGCCCAGGCTGCCACTCCGCAAGCCGTTGAAGTGCTTGCCAACATCGCAAAGGCTCTCTCGGGCCATCTCAACGACGCCATCTTCAAGGCCAAACGCAACCCGACCGGCGAAACAACCGCCGAACTCTTTGACGGTTTCGACACCATCACAGAGAGCGAAGTAACCGGCGGCGGTCTCTCTGCCGAAAACGGCAACTACATGAAGCTCGACAAGAAGATCGACGGCACCAACGCCGTAGACGTGCTCAAATCGATTCTCTATAAAATGTCGCCCATTCTCCGTCAAGAGGAGTGTTTCCTTTTCTGCCCCTACGAAGTGGCCGACGCCTACAACGAAGCTTACCTCATGTCGCACGCCGGCATCATGTACAACGACAAGTACAACCAGGTAACCGTGGAAGGCTCCAACAACAAGCTCACCATCGTGCCTCTCGCATCGAAGGAAGGCTCCAAGTATCTGCAGATCTCACCGAAGCGCAACATGCTCGTAGGTTTCGACCAAATGAGCGACCAGGAAAACGTGATGGTGAAGGAATACAAGCCCGACATCCTTACGTATTGCGCCAAAATGTTCTTCGGCGTGCAGTTTGAATCAATCGACAAACGCCGCCTCTTTGTGGCTGAATTAGCTGACTAACCTCAAAAAGATCTTTTTCTATGGCAACTAAATGTACATCTATTCAAAAATCGCTCGGGTGGTGCCAAGGCACCCCCGAACTCCCGGGTATCAGAAGGAGAATTTACTACACAGCCAAGGCTGACATAGTAAAATTCGTAGACCTCCCGCGTGATGAACTCGGCCGTCCCACTTCCGCAATTCTCGCCGGCTCTTTCGAGCTCGCCGCCGACGCCAAGTGGAAATACATCGACATTCTCCCCGACAAGTCGCAGCTCACATCTGAGGCTCAGGGTGAACTTCCCTCGCAGACTCAGCTCAACAAGCTCACCGCCGTTCACCCCGGCGTAGGGCCTGAAGCATCCGCCGCTGCTGCCTATATCAACAACACCGACAACATCTTTGTCGTTGAAGATATGAAGGGCAATTACCGCGTGCTCGGTAACGACAAGTGGGACACGAAAGCCACAGTGGCCCAGGATCTCGGCCAGG
>JAFLTX010000101.1 GCA_022509145.1 Muribaculaceae bacterium
CACGGCAACAAGGGTATCGTATCGCGCGTGGTGCGTCAGGAAGACATGCCGTTCCTCGAAGACGGCACTCCCGTCGACATCGTGCTCAACCCTCTGGGTGTGCCCTCGCGTATGAACCTCGGTCAGATCTTCGAGACCGTTCTCGGCTGGGCAGGCAAGGAGCTCGACGTGAAGTTTGCCACCCCCATCTTCGACGGCGCATCGCTCGACGACCTCAACGAATGGACCGACAAGGCAGGCGTGCCCCGCTACGGCAAGACCTACCTCTACGACGGCGGCACGGGCGACCGCTTCGACCAGCCCGCCACCGTAGGCGTGATCTACATGCTCAAGCTCGGCCACATGGTGGAAGACAAGATGCACGCACGCTCCATCGGCCCGTACTCGCTCATCACCCAGCAGCCCCTCGGAGGTAAGGCCCAGTTCGGCGGCCAGCGCTTCGGCGAAATGGAGGTGTGGGCGCTCGAGGCCTTCGGTGCAAGCCATATCCTCCAGGAGATACTGACCATCAAGAGCGACGACGTCGTGGGCCGAAGCAAAGCCTACGAGGCTATCGTGAAAGGCGAACCCATGCCTACCCCCGGTATCCCCGAATCGCTCAACGTGCTTCTGCACGAACTTCAGGGCCTCGGTCTGAGCATCACGCTCGACTGAGCCCCATCCCCTTACCATTCCATATAAAATTCTTTAACACAAGGATATAGACAGATGGCTTTTAAGAAAGATAACAGAATCAAAAACAACTTCACCAAAATTACCATCGGCATGGCCTCTCCCGAAGAGATAAAGGAGAAGTCAAGCGGAGAAGTATTGAAGCCTGAAACCATCAACTACCGCACCTACAAGCCCGAACGCGACGGCCTCTTCTGCGAGAAGATTTTCGGCCCCGTGAAAGACTACGAGTGCCATTGCGGCAAGTACAAGAGAATCCGCTACAAAGGCATCGTCTGCGACAGGTGTGGCGTGGAAGTGACAGAGAAGAAAGTGCGCCGCGAGCGTATGGGCCATATCGAGCTCGTTGTCCCCGTGGCCCACATCTGGTATTTCCGCTCTCTTCCCAACAAAATCGGTTATCTTCTCGGCCTCCCTTCCAAGAAGCTCGACTCAGTGATCTACTATGAGAAATACATAGTCCTGAATCCCGGCACAGTGGAAGGTGTGGAGAAGTTGGACCTCCTTTCGGAAGAAGATTACCTCAAGATAATGGACACGCTTCCCGAAGAAGTGAAGAACCTCCCCGACGACGACCCCAACAAGTTTGTGGCCAAGATGGGCGCGGAGGCCATCTATGAACTTCTGAAGGAGATCGACCTCACCAAGCTTGCCGCCTCGTTGCGCGACAAAGCCTACAACGAAGGCAGCCAGCAGCGCAAGACGGAGGCCCTCAAGAGGCTCCAGGTAGTCAACAGCTTCCTGGCCTCTGCCGACCGCAACCGTCCCGAGTGGATGATCCTGAAGGCAGTGCCCGTGATTCCTCCCGAATTGCGCCCGCTCGTGCCCCTCGATGGCGGCCGTTTCGCCACATCCGACCTCAACGACCTCTATCGTCGCGTGATCATCCGCAACAACCGCCTGAAACGCCTCATCGAGATCCAGGCTCCCGAAGTGATCCTGCGCAACGAGAAACGTCTGCTCCAGGAAGCCGTAGACTCCCTGCTCGACAACAGCCGCAAGTCAACGGCCGTGAAGAGCGAGGTCAACCGCCCCCTCAAGAGCCTTTCAGACTCCCTCAAGGGTAAGCAGGGCCGCTTCCGTCAGAACCTCCTCGGTAAGCGTGTGGACTATTCCGCACGTTCAGTGATCGTGGTAGGTCCCGAGCTCAAGATGCACGAATGCGGCATTCCCAAGCTCATGGCCGCCGAGCTCTACAAGCCGTTCATCATCCGCAAGCTCATCGAGCGCGGTATCGTGAAGACCGTGAAGAGCGCCAAGAAGATCGTTGACCGCAAGGAGCCCATGGTATGGGATATCCTCGAGCACGTGATGAAAGGCCACCCCGTGCTGCTCAACCGTGCCCCGACGCTTCACCGCCTCGGCATCCAGGCCTTCCAGCCCAAGATGATCGAAGGTAAGGCAATCCAGCTGCACCCGCTGAGCTGTACAGCGTTCAACGCCGACTTCGACGGCGACCAGATGGCCGTGCATCTTCCTCTCGGCAACGAGGCCATCCTCGAAGCCCAGATGCTCATGCTCGGCGCCCACAACATCCTCAACCCCGCCAACGGCGCGCCTATCACCGTGCCCTCGCAAGACATGGTGCTCGGCCTTTACTATATCACCAAGCTCCGTTCGGGCGACAAGGGAGAAGGCACCGTGTTCTACGGCCCCGAAGAGGCTGAAATAGCCTACAACGAAGGGAAAGTCACTCTTCATGCACCCGTGAAGGTGAAAGTGAAAGACGTCGACGAGAACGGCCTCCCCGTGGAGAGAATCGTGGAGACAAGCGTCGGCCGTGTCCTCTTCAACCACTATGTGCCCGAAGAGATCGGCTACGTCAACGAAATCATATCCAAGAAATCGCTGCGCGACATCATCGGCAAGGTGATCAAGACCTGCGGTGTGACGCGTTCCGCACAGTTCCTCGACGACATCAAAAACCTCGGCTACCAGATGGCCTTCCGCGGCGGTCTGAGCTTCAACCTCGGCGACGTGATCATCCCGAAGGAGAAAGAGGAATACGTGTCCGAAGGTAATGCCCAGGTGGAAGAAGTGATGAACAACTACATGATGGGTATGATCGGCGCCACCGAGCGTTACAACCAGGTGATCGACATCTGGACACACGTCAACGACCGCCTCTCGAAGACCCTCATGAAGCAGATGGAAGAAGACCAGCAGGGCTTCAACTCAGTATACATGATGCTCGACTCCGGAGCCCGTGGTTCGAAAGACCAGATCCGCCAGCTCTCCGGTATGCGCGGCCTTATGG
>JAFLTX010000102.1 GCA_022509145.1 Muribaculaceae bacterium
TTTATTTATATCTGAAGGCTATCCTTCCCTTCGACAGGTCGTACGGACTCATCTCCACTTTCACCTTGTCGCCGGGAAGTATCTTGATATAGTGCATGCGCATCTTTCCCGATATATGGGCCGTTATCTCATGTCCGTTTTCAAGCACTACCTTGAACATGGCATTCGACAACGCTTCCGCTATCACACCATCTATCTCTATTGCTGCTTGTTTTGCCATAGTCTTTCCTTAGGTCTTTCTTTTAGTGTATTCCTTTTTTTCTCTTTTTCGCTTCTATCCTTCAATCTTTCTCCACCGTTCCCTTGATCTGCTCAAGGCTCTCCTGAGGCAGCGCTGCCTCTATATAGCTGAAAGTGGTGATGATCTCAGGCTCATAACTGGTGATGATCACGGTGTGCTCATAGTGGGCCGAGGGCTTGCGGTCGCGCGTGCGGCACGTCCAGCCGTCCTGCTCTATCACTATGTTCTTGCTACCGAGGTTTATCATCGGCTCGATGGCGATCGCCATGCCGGGACGAAGCACCGGGCCGGTGCCGCGATGCCCGTAGTTGGGCACCTGAGGGTCTTCATGCATGGAGGCTCCTATGCCGTGGCCACACATCTCTCTCACCACACTGTAGCCCCTGCGCTCGCAGTACTGCTGTATGGCGTTGGAGATGTCGCCTACCCTCTTGCCGCCTCTTGCGGCATCAATCCCTACATAGAGAGACTCGTATGTGGTCTGAAGCAGGCGTTTCACCTTGTCGTCTACCTCTCCTACCGGGAAAGTGTAGCACATATCGCCGTGAAAACCGTTCACTTCCGCCACACAGTCTGTCCCCACGATGTCGCCTTCGCGCAACACGTAGCCCGAGGGGAAGCCGTGGACAACCGTTTCGTTCACTTCGATGCAGAGGGTGCCCGGGAAGCCTTCGTAGCCCAGACAAGAGGGTCTACCCCCGTTGTCGAGGATAAACTCCCTTGCTATGCTGTCGAGCTTCTGAGTCGTGACCCCCGGTTTCACCCAACGGGCCACTTCGCCGAGCGTCTTGCTCACCAGTGTGGCCGCAATCCGCATCTTCTCCAACTCTTCGGCTGTCTTTACGTATATCATCAGTCGGTTACGATTTGATGAAGTCTTGTCAAGATCTCGTTTTAGAATACACCCTGACCCGTTGTGCGACCTTTGATGCGGCCGTCTTTCATCAGGCCGTCATAATGGCGCATAAGCAGGTGTCCTTCTATTATTCTAAGCGTGTCGAGGATTACGCCCACCAAGATCAGAAGCGATGTGCCTCCGAAGAACTGGGCAAAGCTCCTGTTGAGCCCGAGGATGTGGGCTATGGCCGGAAGAATTGCCACAACTCCCAGGAAGATTGAGCCCGGAAGGGTGATTCTCGACATGATTGAATCCAGATATTCCACAGTCGGCTTGCCCGGTTTGATGCCCGGGATAAACCCGTTGTTGCGCTTCATATCTTCTGCCATCTGCTGCGGTCTTACCGTGATGGCGGTATAGAAGTAGGTGAAGGCCACAATCATGATGAAGTATACCATATTGTACCAGAAGCCGTACATGTCGGTGAGCGCACCGAAGAAACCGGTGTGGTCAGTGCTGAAGCCTACCAATGTGATAGGGATAAACATGATGGCCTGGGCGAAGATTATAGGCATTACGCCGGCAGCATTCACCTTCAAGGGGATATACTGGCGTGCGCCGCCGTATTGGCGATTGCCCACCACTTTCTTGGCATACTGCACGGGCACTTTGCGTGTGCCCTGCACTAGCAATACGGCGCCGGCTATCACGGCAAGCAGTATCACTATCTCAAGAAGGAATATCACCAGTCCGCCGCCGGTAGAGTTGAGCAGACGGCTCTGGAATTCCTCCAGGAAAGCGTGGGGAAGACGGGCGATGATACCGATAAGGATGATGAACGAGATACCGTTGCCGATACCCTTTTGGTCGATTTTCTCGCCGAGCCACATGATAAACATAGAGCCTGCAGCCAGCACAATCGTCATGAACGCGATGCTCCAGAATGTGAAGTCTACATGGCCGCCTGCTCCCTGCACCTGATATTTCAGATTCAGAAGATAAGCCGGGCCTTGCATGATCAGGATGATCACCGTGAGATAACGCGTATACTGGTTGAGCTTCATGCGGCCGCTCTCACCCTCGCGCTGCATC
Source organism: Muribaculaceae bacterium (assembly GCA_022509145.1). Lineage (GTDB taxonomy): Bacteria > Bacteroidota > Bacteroidia > Bacteroidales > Muribaculaceae > Lepagella. The sequence continues at coordinate 2,172 of JAFLTX010000102.1, forward strand.
TTCTGGAACGAAGGAAGCACCATGCCCAACAGCTGGATTACGATAGAAGCCGTAATGTAAGGCATGATACCGAGCGCAAAGATGGAAGCCTGGGAGAATGCACCGCCGGAGAACATGTCGAGCAGCTGCATCAGGCCGTCGCTCGTGAAGTTTTTCAACGCCACGAGTTCATTCGGGTTGATGCCGGGGAGCACGACATAGCATCCAAAGCGATAGATGAGCACCAGCAGAAGGGTGATACCCAGTCTGCGGCGCAAATCTTCCACGCTCCAAATATTCTTGATTGTTTTAGTAAATCCCATTATGAAGCTTTATTTTACTGTTGCTGTTCCTCCTGCTGCCTTGATGGCCTCTTCCGCCTTCTTCGAGAAACCGTTGGCCTCAACGTCGAGCTTGCGGGTGAGCTTGCCATTGCCAAGGATTTTTACGAGAGCCTTCTTCGACACCAATCCTGCTTCGCGAAGATCGGCCACCGTGATTTTCTCAAGGTTCTTGGCCTCGGCCAGAGTCTCGAGCGCGTCGAGATTGATGGCCTTGTATTCCACGCGGTTGATGTTGTTGAAGCCGAATTTCGGCACTCTACGTTGCAGAGGCATCTGGCCGCCTTCGAAACCGATCTTGCGGCTGTAGCCCGAACGCGATTTGGCACCCTTGTGGCCACGGCCGGCTGTGCCGCCGCTGCCGCTGCCCGGGCCGCGTCCTATTCTCTTTCTTTCCTTATTGCTGCCTACGGCAGGCTGTAGATTATG
>JAFLTX010000103.1:0-1223 GCA_022509145.1 Muribaculaceae bacterium
CGGATGACCTTGTTCTTGCTGAAGTTGCTTGCGAAGGCGCTCGCTGCCACAACAAGCATTATCACGTATTGCCATACCGAAACACCGTCTCCGGCCCAGAATGAATTCTCGTCCAGCTCGGTGAAGGTGAGGTTGCACTGCAACATGTTTACGGCATATTTCTGGAACGGAAAGATGGCCGAATAGTAAAGCACGCAGAGAAGTGCCACCAGCCAGAACCCGAGCGAAGAAAGGATTTTCCCGAGGTCGGAGATCTTGAAAGGATCGTCTTTCTCCTCGCCTTCGTGGGTCTGGGAGTCGAGTTTGCGGTCCATGAAGAAATAAACCACAAACATTATCAAGGCCACCATAAGGAGAATTACGCCGAACGCCACAGAACGCGACACTCTGATCTCGCCTCCGAATTCGGCGAATACCGGTGAGAAGATCATACACGTAGCCACACCCAGGCGGGCAAGCGCCATTTCAGATCCCATCGCGAGGGCCATCTCCTTACCTTTGAACCATTTCACGATACCGCGGCTCACCGTGATGCCTGCCATCTCGACGCCGCAACCGAATATCATGAACCCGACGGCCGAGAACTTGGCTGATGCCGGCATCCCTTTGTAGAAGGGCGAGATACCGAGTTCGTCGAATCCAGGTATGTAATTCAAGTGATTGGTAAACCAGGTGTTAAGCCCGCTGTTGAGGAAGGAGTCGGTGAGCGCATACCAGTTGATTGTGGCGCCCACGAGCATCACTGCCCCGGAGAGAAGCGCCGTGAACCGCACTCCCAGTTTGTCGAGGATGATACCTGCGAATATCAGGAAGAAGATGAAGACGTTAAGGAAGGTTTCCGAACCCTGCATCGTACCGAAGGCCTTCGAGTCCCATCCGCGTGTGGATTGCAGCAGGTCTTTGATAGGCGACAGGATATCCATGAAGATATAGCTGCAGAACATTGCAAAGGCAAGAAGCCCTAAGGCTGTCCATCTTGCCCACGCCTTGTCTCTGAGCACGGTCATATCCTTGACGGCTGTCGCTGGTAAAGTCATTGTAGCCATTTAGTCGTCGGTGATTTAGAGTTCCATCCCATTCCCCATGGCTGTGGCTACGAGCTGCTCCACCATGCCTGTGAGTTCTTCTTGCGACATCGCGCCGGTTCTTGTGCCGAGCACACCGCCGCCGGTCTGGATAAACACTGTGGTCGGGATGGCCTGCACGTCATAGGTCTTGGCCAA
>JAFLTX010000103.1:1323-2533 GCA_022509145.1 Muribaculaceae bacterium
CAACTCAGAAGTATCATTCCGAGAAGGGCAACGCTTGAAATTGTCTTGATTAATCGTTTCATGTTATTTAGATTTCTTTGTTGTGTTCGAGCAGAAGTGTCATCGACGGGCGGTCGCATACCTCTGATGGGCCGAAATACTGGATCGGGCCGGGATATTGGTAAAGCGTGTTGAGCATCAGAGTGTCGCGCATCGACGCAAACTTAAGATACGGACGTCCGTTCAGGTTCACGAGTGCTTTCTGTATCACCGGCTTCATCTCGCCGTGGCGCTTCTCCATGTTCATCATCATGGTGATGGGGATGCCGCCTGCTATCCATTCTTCAGGTTTCGCCGTAAGATTGCGAACGCTCGACATATATCCCGTCAGGCCGGCGTTGATGAGCATGGCTGCGTTGTAGCCGAGCGAGTAGGTGTAATCGGCGTCGAAATTCGACGGATCGGCGCATCTCCCCTCATATCCGAAGAAGTGATGCTGGGTCGCAAACTTGCCGGAATACTGCCCTTCGGCGGCCATCTCTTCGAGACGACGGGCCACCATCCTCGAGAGGAGGCTCTCTGTGTCGATCAGCGACACCTGCACGTTGCCGTGGGAGTCGCGGTCGAGGCTGAGCTGCAATGCGATATCTTTCGGCAGGCTCTTGAAGAGCTCCTTGTTCTGCTCCGACAGGTGTGAGTGGATGGCACGCAGTTTCTCCAGCTCTTCCAGTCCTTCAAGTTCGGAGGCATGTTCCACAAGCACGTCATTCAATTCCTGGATAAGCTTGTTCATCGAAGGAATGAACTCGATGAGACCTTCCGGAACGAGCACCGTGCCGAAATTCCATCCCAACTTGGCTCTCTCGGCAATCATATAGCAGAGCGCGCTCACGATGTTGTCGAGGGTCATTCTCTTCGCCTTCACTTCCTCGGAAATGATGCAATAGTTGGGTTGGGTCTGAAGCGCACATTCCAGAGCGATGTGGCTGGCGCTGCGGCCCATCAGCTTGATGAAGTGATAATATTTCTTTGCGGAGTTGCAGTCGCGCTGGATGTTGCCGATAACTTCGCTGTAAACCTTGCAGGCGGTGTCGAAACCGAAAGAGGTTTCAATCCATTCGTTCTTGAGGTCGCCGTCGATGGTCTTCGGCACACCGATCACCTGGATATCTTCTCCCTTCGATTTGTAATATTCAGCCAGAATAGCTGCATTCGTGTTGGAGTCGTCGCC
>JAFLTX010000104.1 GCA_022509145.1 Muribaculaceae bacterium
CGACCGGCAAATTCCATCAATCCTTTCAGCGGCCCGTCATGCACTTCTGCTGACGGAATTGCCAGGGCAGCTCCGTTCAGCAGGGTTGTAAACACCTCTTCCACAAATATGTCAAATGAGCTCACGGAATACTGCAGCATCACGTCGCCCGGCCCTGTATGCATCTCTGCCTCAAAAGCCTCGCAGTAGTTCACCACCGAATGGTTCTCGACCACAACGCCTTTTGGCTTGCCTGAAGTGCCGGATGTATAAAGCACGTATGCCACTCCGTCAGGCGTCGACCTGTCGGAGAGCTCCACGTCAGTGTGCGGGATATTATCGCAATAGTCATCGTGGATGATGAGTTTTACCCCCGCGTTCTTCATCATATAGTCGATTCGGTCTTTTGGCAGGAATGTCTCAGCCGGCACGTAAGCGGCTCCAGACTTAAGGACGGCCAACATAGCAGCTATCTGATTGATACCGTGACGCATCACTATTCCGATGAATTTCTCTTCACGGTCATAGAAATTGGCTGCGATATCGTTAACCAACGTGTCGAGTTCTTTATACGTTACCGATTTGCCGTCCTCGGCAATAGCCTGTGCATCCGGCTGCCGGTTTACAACTTCCTTAAATCGGCTGTATATAGTCCTTCTGTTTCCCAAATTTTCTTCCCCTTTCATTTTATTCTCAGGTTTTTATGCTTCGACAGGCGGCTTCTGTCATTCCGGGATGTGAAAGAGAAATTTTCTGAATGTTTCTCTTTTCATAATCAATCTGTCTTGATTTGGAAACATTCTCAGGTTAGCATTGGTTCACTCGTGTCATTAAATATGGCACCATTGGCGAGATTTAACAAAAAAATCAGGACTGATTCCATTTTCAGGAGTCAGTCCCATTTTGGTTGGCTAAAACTTAAAACACTATGGGTAAATGTCAATTCTGTTTCAGTTTATCTTTCAGGAAGCGGCCGGTGTATGAGTCCTTCGCCTCGGCAATCTCTTCGGGAGTCCCGACTGCAACAATCTCGCCGCCTGCCTCGCCGCCGTCAGGCCCGATATCTATCACGTGGTCAGCACATTTGATCATATCCATATTATGCTCAATCACCACTACCGTGTGCCCTTCCTCGATGAGCCTGTTGAGGGACTTCAAAAGCAACCGGATGTCGTGGAAGTGAAGGCCGGTGGTCGGTTCATCAAATATGAAAAGCGTATGCGGCTGATACTCCTTAGCTATGAAATAAGCCAGCTTCACACGCTGGTTCTCGCCTCCGGAAAGCGTTGAGGACGACTGACCCAGCTTGATGTAGCCCAACCCGACGTCCTGCAGCGGACGCAGACGGCTGATGATGCGCTTCTCTTGCGGCCCGTTAGCCTCTTCAAGAAACTCTATGGCCTGATTCACAGTCATCTCCAGGAAGTCGTTGATGTTCTTCCCACGATAGGTCACCTCAAGAATGTCCGGTTTGTAGCGTTTCCCTCCGCAAACGTCGCAATCCACCTGGATATCGGCCATAAACTGCATCGGAATCGTGAGTTTACCCTCACCCTTGCATTCTTCGCAGCGGCCGCCGTCTGAGTTGAAGGAGAAGAACCCGGGGGTAAATCTCATCTGCTTGCTCAGCGGTTGCTCCGCAAAGAGTTTCCTGATCTCGTCGAAAGCCTTCAGGTAGGTAGCGGGGTTACTGCGCGTGGAGGTGCCGATAGGATTCTGATCCACGAATTCAATAGCCCCGATTTTATCTACCGACCCTGCTATCTCCTTATGTCGGCCGGGCATATCCGTGGTCAGACTGAGTTTGCGTCCCAAAGCCTTGTAAAGAATCTCGCGCACCAAAGTGGATTTCCCCGATCCGCTCACGCCCGTCACCATCGTCAGCACGCCGAGCGGAATTTTTACGTCGATGTTTTTCAGATTGTTTCCCGACGCACCTTTTATCTCCACAAACTCCTTCCACGGCCTGCGAATGTCGGGCACCTGTATCGTCCTGTCGCCGCGCAGATAATCTATGGTATACGAGCCGTTGGCATTCACCTTCACATCGCCGAGCGTCTTCTTCAGATTTCCTTGAAACACCACCTTCCCTCCGTTGCGGCCTGCTTCAGGACCGATATCCACAATGTCGTCGGCCGCAAGCATTATCTCTTCGTCGTGCTCCACAACAACCACCGTGTTCCCGATATCGCGCAGTTTCTTAAGCACTTCTATCAGGCGGTGTGTGTCGCGCGAATGCAGCCCTATCGACGGCTCGTCGAGAATATAGAGCGAGCCCACGAGAGCCGACCCCAGGGAGGTGGCAAGGTTGATACGCTGGCTCTCGCCGCCCGACAGGGTGTTGGACAGCCGGTCAAGGGTCAGATAGCCCAACCCCACTTCCTTCAGGAAAGTCAGACGGCTTCGGATCTCCACCAGCAGTCGTTCGGCTATCTTGCTGTCGCGCTCGTCGAGCTGCAAAGCGTCAAACCATTCTGAAAGCTTATCCACGGGCATCTGAACGAGCTCCGTGATGTTCTTCCCGCCTACTTTCACATACGCCGT
>JAFLTX010000105.1 GCA_022509145.1 Muribaculaceae bacterium
CCATTGGGTGTGTGGCGTCGATGGGTTTTGCAATCCTTTCCGCTGGGGAAAAAGGGCATCGCTATGCTCTCCCCAGCGCGAGGATTATGTGCCATCAAAGCAGTGGCGGTGCCGTCGGCAACATTCAGGATGCTCGTGCCAACTTCAAGGCATGGGAACGCCTGAATCAGTATCTGGCGGAACTCATCGCAAAGAACTGCGGTATGCCGGTAGAAGAATACCTGAAAGCCGCAGAGCGCGACAACTACCTGTGGCCGGAAGAAGCCAAGAAGTTTGGCGTCATCGACGACATCTTCTACGGAGCAATCGGCGCACCTGTGCCTGCCCAGCCGAAGAAAAAGGCGGCGGTCGCAAAGAAAGCATAACTCGAAAGAGCACTCTTATATAGGGTGCTCTTTTTTTGTAAACGCTACATCTTTTGCTATATATAATAATAGTGTAATCAAAGGGATTTAAATCCCAAAAAAGGAGACTATTCTCATGTTAGAGAATCTTAAGGAAGTGTTGCAATCGGTTAATGCAGAGGGGATCAATCTCCTTGCAAAAACCATGGCTCAGGTCGAGGGAGCGTTCAAAAAAATGATCGCGCCTTCGGTACCTTCAACGGTACTTCTTCCGTTGTTCGAACCCGTCTTTCAGAGATGGGCGAAGAATCGCGGAAAGACCTACAGCGGCAGGATGGGGCTTGAATTGTTGGCGCTTGCCAACGAGGCAGGTCTCTTCCAGATCGTAATGGGCTCCGAGCACGAGATGGAAGAAGTGCAGATTGCTATCAAGGAATTTTACGATTCCAAGAAGCATGAAGCGCGTCTGTTCATCTTGCCGACGAAGAGTTATCTCGGAATCGGCAACGCGGGAAGTGGCCTGAACATGATCTATGTTCAATGGTCACCCCAAGCAAAAACGTGGATGTGGATCGAAGGTTCCTATGTCTTCAACGACAAGGAGCTTATGATTAAGAATATCACCATTGACTTCAATGATGATATTCCGGAGCATCTGCTCGTATTTGCTTAAGGAAGTTGGCCAGAGAAATCTGGCCTTCTTTTTTTATTAAAAAACATAAATCAAATCTGGTAAGAACAATAAATTATAGATGCACCTCCAGCGTATCATAAACGATCAATATATTGTGGTATCAGTTGCTTTATGGCACAAGATGACACAATATATTGATTTTTAAAAAATAATTATTTTATATAAAAAGACGAAGAATTTCTACCTTCGAAGACAATAGAACAATCCATTACATACATTTATCGGACTTATATTTTCATTATGAAAATATATTATAATTTTGGAATAAACATGAGGCGTTGATATATGAAAGTTGTTAAAAAAACAGGTGAGATGGAACAATTTAACGAGAACAAAATTCTCCAAGCGATCCAGAAGTCGGCAGACCGAATCAACTTCAAACTGAGCGACAAGCAAAAGAAAGCTGTTATCGATCACGTGAAAAAGTCGATTGATATCCGCGGCTGTGAAGAAGTTTTGGTCAGAGATCTTCATTCCCTCGTTGAGGGGGCTTTGATGGAGATCGTGCCGAAGGTCGGATCCAGTTATGCTGAGTATCGTAACTATAAGACCGAATCTCTGACTCTCTTCAATTCGATTATCGGTGAAGAGGCAGATTTGAGGTTGAATGGTGACAAAACGAACGCAAACACTTTGTCCTATCTCCTTCCAGTCAAGAGAAGCTTGACATATAAGATTTACGCAAAGAAGATGTATCAAAACTTCTTCCTTTCGATCAATGAGAGAAAGCATATCAAAGAAGGTTTGTATTACATCCATGATATCGGCGATCGTCAGCTTGCAAGAGAGGGCATTATCAACTGCTGCCTTGCGGATGTCGGTGCTGTTATGAAGGGTGGTTTCGAACTTTGCGGCACAAAATATGCAGAGCCGAAAACATTGGCTACCGCTGTCAACGTGTTCATGATTGTTCTGAATACGATGGCAGCATCTCAATATGGTGGTTTCACCGTTGAGTCTGTCGATGAATTGTTCGGGTATTATGCTGAGAAATCATACTACAATTATCTGAATGATTACTTTGATGTTATCGGAACGACAGCAAAAGACGCAACTCCTGCTCAAGCGGCAGCGGCCGATGAGTATGCCTATAAGAAGACTCGCAAGGAGGCCGCACAAGGCATCCAGAATATCACGTATTCTTTGGCTACATCTGTCAGTGCTCGTGGTGACTTCCCGTTCGTTACAAACACCTTTGGACTTGGGAAGGGGCGTTTTGAGCTTATGATCTCTGAAGTCATTTTGGAGGATCGTATTGCGGGCATGGGGCCGGCTAAAATTCCGGCAATGTTCCCGAAGCTTGTCTTCCTATACGACGAAGAGCTTCACGGGCCCGGGAAGCCTTTGGAGTGGCTCTATGAGCAGGCGTTAAAATGCCAGTCTCAAACCATGCTGCCAGATTTCCTTTCCCTTA
>JAFLTX010000106.1 GCA_022509145.1 Muribaculaceae bacterium
TGCAAAGTTAATGATTTTCATCGAACCTTTATCACCTTCGCCCTGTTTTCTTACAGAAATTTCACCATTTTCTTGCTCTTTTTCTCCTACAATGAGCAAATATGGTATTTTTTTGAGCTCGTTGTCGCGAATTTTCTTTCCGATTTTCTCATTTCTGTCGTCTACCATGGCACGCACACCGTGCTTGTCGAGCTCCTTCACCACCGAGTAAGCATAATCGTTATATTTCTCGCTGATGGGGAGCACAACGGCCTGCTCCGGAATCAACCAGAGAGGCAGCTTGCCGGCGGTGTGCTCGAGCAGTACGGCCACAAACCTCTCCATCGAACCGAACGGAGCCCTGTGGATCATCACCGGACGATGCTTCTGGTTGTCGCTGCCGGTGAATTCGAGCTCGAAGCGCTCCGGAAGATTATAGTCTACCTGGATGGTGCCGAGCTGCCATTTCCTTCCGATTGCGTCGCGCACCATGAAGTCGAGCTTCGGGCCATAGAAGGCAGCTTCGCCTTCCACCTGCACGGCGTTGAGCCCTTTCTCCTCGCAGGCCTCGATGATGGCGGCCTCCGCGAGCTTCCAGTTTTCGTCGCTTCCGATGTATTTCTCTTTGTTGTTCGGATCTCTCAGAGATATCTGTGCTTCAAAGTTTTTGAAATCCAATGCCTTGAAGATATACAGGATGATATCCATCACTTTCAGGAATTCATCCTTGATCTGCTCCGGCATACAGAAGATATGAGCGTCGTCTTGCGTAAATCCTCTCACGCGCGTCAAGCCGTGGAGCTCGCCGCTCTGCTCGTAACGATATACGGTGCCGAACTCTGCCAGACGCAGAGGCAGATCCTTGTAGCTGCGCGGGAACGCCTTGTAGATCTCGCAGTGGTGGGGGCAGTTCATCGGTTTGAGCAGGTACTCCTCGCCCTCTTCCGGCGTCTTGATGGGCTGGAACGAGTCCTTTCCATATTTTGCCCAGTGGCCCGAGGTCACGTAGAGCATCTTGTTACCGATATGCGGTGTGATCACCTGCAGGTAGCCGTATTCTTTCTGAATCTTGCGCAGGAATTGCTCCAGGCGGTCGCGCAGAGCGGCACCCTTCGGGAGCCACAGAGGCAGACCCTGACCTACGGTGTGGGAGAACGTGAATAGCTCCATCTCCTTGCCGAGCTTGCGGTGGTCGCGCTTCTTCGCTTCTTCGAGCATCACAAGATATTCGTCGAGCATCTTCTTCTTCGGGAAGGTGATGCCGTAAACTCTCAGCAGCTGCGGACGCTTCTCGTCGCCACGCCAGTATGCGCCGGCCAGGGTAGTCACCTTCGCTGCCTTCACAGCCGACATGTCGGGAAGGTGCGGACCGCGGCAAAGGTCGGTGAAGCCGCCCTGCGAATAGGTGGTGATGGTGCCGTCTTCGAGCTCGTCGATGAGTTCACATTTGTATACCTCTCCCCTGTCGCCAAACATCTTGAGGGCGTCTTTCTTGGCAATTTCGCTTCGCACGATAGGCTGCTTGCGCTGAGATATCTCGAGCATCTTCTTCTCGATTTTCGGCATATCTTCGGCCGTAATCTTATGCTCGCCCGGGTCGATGTCGTAATAGAAACCGTTCTCGATGGCAGGGCCGATACCGAATTTCACTCTGGGATAGAGCTCTTGGAGAGCCTCCGCCAGAAGGTGGGCCGAAGAGTGCCAGAAAGCATGCTTACCTTCGGGGGAATCCCACTTGAACAGTTCAATCTTTGCGTCGGCATCGATGGGGCGTGTGATGTCCCAATCCTTGCCGTCAACCTTTGCCACAAGCACATCTGCCGCAAAACGCGGGCTGATGCTTTCGGCTATCTCGCGGGGCGTTACGCCCTCTTTAAACTCTCTCACCGAATTGTCGGGAAACGTAATCTTTATCATCTACTTATAGTAAAGTTTTTTGCTTTTTTCTTATGCTGATTGCAACTCCTCTGCAAGCTGCCCACCCCAATTTGAGGTGCTTTCTCCTCAGCTGAAGGAGCCGGCTCGCTTCTATGTTGCAATTAGCATGCAAAGATAATCATTTTTCCGCTATTTTCATAACCCACCACCCAAGAACTTCTATATGTAGAGTCAACTGGCAACTGCAAAATTAAACAAAGTTTTTATAGAATTCAG
>JAFLTX010000107.1 GCA_022509145.1 Muribaculaceae bacterium
AACTTCAAGCTCCGTAAGAAAATGCCCATCGGCGCGATGGTGACTCTGAGAAGAGAGAAGATGTATGAATTCCTGGAGAGACTGGTGAGAGTGGCCCTTCCCCGTATCCGCGACTTCAAGGGTATCAACTCGAAGCTCGACGGGCGTGGCAACTACACGCTGGGTATCACCGAGCAGATCATCTTCCCCGAGATCAACATTGACAATGTGCCCAAGCTTCAGGGTATGAACATCACGTTCGTAACCTCCGCCAACACGGATGAAGAGGGATTTGCTCTTCTGAAGAAGTTCGGGCTTCCGTTTAAACGCGAAAATTAAAGACTATGGCAAAAGAATCAATGAAAGCACGCGAAGTGAAGCGTCGCAAGATGGTCGAGAAATATGCAGCCAAGAAGGCCGCTCTGAAGAAGGCATCGCTGGCCGATGCCGAGGGCAACATCGACTATGAGGCACTCACCAAGCTGCAGAAGATACCGCGCAACGCATCGCGCATCCGCCTTCACAACCGCTGCGAACTCACGGGGCGTCCGAAGGGGTACATGCGCCAGTTTGGCATCTCGAGAATCATGTTCAGAGAGATGGCATCTGCCGGTCTGATCCCGGGCGTTAAAAAGGCAAGCTGGTAAGCCCCAAAAGGGCTTGCCGGCCAAATCTTCATATTCCAAGGAAGACAGAAGAAAGATTAATTAAATATTGTTCAGAGATTCTGAATCAATTTAACTTAACAAAACAATGACAGATCCAATTGCAGATTATCTGACCAGAGTCAGGAACGCGATTCGCGCCGGCCACAGAGTGGTTACCATTCCTGCCTCCAACATCAAGAAAGAGATCACCAAGATTCTCTTCGACCAGGGCTACATCTTGAACTATAAGTTTGAAGATGGAGACACCCCCCAGGGCATCATCAAGATAGCTCTGAAGTATGACGGCGACAACGTAAGCGCCATCAAGAACCTCCACCGAGTGTCGCGTCCGGGCTTGCGCCAGTACGCAGGCTACAAGGACATGCCCCGCGTGCTCAACGGACTGGGCATCGCCATCGTCTCGACCTCTCAGGGTGTGATGACAAATAAGGAAGCTAAGAACCGCAAGATTGGCGGTGAAGTATTGTGTTACGTTTATTAATATCAGGAGGAAATTATGTCAAGAATAGGTAAAGCCCCGATCGCCATCCCGGCAGGAGTGACCGTAACGGTCAAGGACCACGAGGTAACAGTGAAAGGTCCTAAAGGAGAGCTGAAGCAGGCAGTGAATCCTGATATCAACGTGAAAGTAGAAGACGGCCATATCTATGTAGAGCGTCCGGACGACAGCAAGGAGCATCGCTCGATGCACGGGCTGTATCGCGCCCTGATCCAGAACATGGTGACAGGTGTATCGGAAGGCTACAAGAAGGAGCTCGAACTCGTGGGCACGGGCTACAGAGCCACAGCCAACGGACAAGTGCTCGAACTGGCCCTTGGATATTCCCATGCGATCTATATCAAACTGCCGAAAGAAGTTAAGCTCGAGGCGAAGACAGAGCGCAACAAGAACCCTCTGATTCTTCTGGAGAGCTACGACAAGCAGCTTCTGGGCCAGGTTTGCGCCAAGATCCGCTCGTTGCGCAAGCCGGAGCCTTACAAGGGTAAAGGTATCAAGTTTGTAGGCGAAGTAATCCGCAGGAAGTCGGGTAAGAGCGCCAACGCTAAATAATTAAAAGAATAGAAATCATGGTATCCAAGATAGCAAGAAGGAATAAGATCAAGACTCGCATTCGCGGCAAGGTATCCGGCACTGCAGAGCGTCCCAGGATGAGTGTATTCCGCTCTAACAAGGGGATCTACGTGCAGCTGATCGACGACCTTACGGGTCGCACACTTGCAGCCGCATCGTCGAAAGGCCTTGAAGGCGGCACCAAGACAGAGGTGTCGGCCAAGGTAGGACAAGAGATAGCAAAGATTGCCAAGGAGAAGGGAATCGAGACAGTGGTTTTCGACCGCAACGGTTACCTCTTCCACGGCAGAGTGAAATCATTGGCCGATGCAGCCCGCGAGGCCGG
>JAFLTX010000108.1 GCA_022509145.1 Muribaculaceae bacterium
GGAATATGATTGCCGTTCTTGTCTCCTTCATAGACAAGGTAAACGGCCTTTTCGCTGTTCCCTTCTGAAAATAAGTTCCAGTCCTGATTCTTATAGCAGGTGGCTATAAGTTTCTTCAACCCAAGGAACTCAAAGTTATAGGCAAAATACTTGAAGAAATTGCTTATGCGAGGGTCATCGCAGTTACAAAGAACGGTCTTCCCCCGGAAGTGTTCTCTATAATGCCGAAGTTCATTATTAATATCTTCAAGTTGAGTGTAAAACTCATCCTTCTTAGCTTCTTTAGCTTTGTTTAGGTTCTTATTTGCCATTGTTAAAGCCAATGGCAGTGAAACTCCGAGAATGCCGATTATAAACTGATAATTAACACATTACAAAAACGTGGAGCTTCAATCGTTGCTCGCTCCACCTCATACGGCTCTGGACTGCCTACTCGTCGAAGCAAGCAACGTCGAGCCCCACGAAGTGCATATATAATCCAAGGAACATACTGATTCCAGTATGCCAATGGGATATATTACACCCATAGAGCGTAACGCTGCTACCTTTTCCTGACGAGTTATTTAGAATTGTCCAGATTCTATGAGGTCAGAAGAAAGCGCAAATTACGCTTTGTAATATGTAATTGAACCGTCGCCGTTTTCTCGCTTGAAAAACATAGTGGCGACGTTCTCTTGCAAAGTTACAAAAATTTTATGAAATTTTGTCTTTAAAGTTTTACTTCTTTTGCGTCTATGATGTGGTGGATTATCGCATAAATAGTCAGGCCTGCGGAAGAATGGATTCCAAGCTTCGCATTTATGTTCCGGCGGTGAGTAGCCACGGTGTGAGGAGAAATAAACAATTCTTCCGCTATCTCCTTATTTGATTTTCCGGATGCGACACATCTGATGATCTCTTTTTCTCGTTCACTGATGCTTTCTTCTGGTTCTCTATGGGGGTCAGGACACGTGTTGGTGGAAGGTTTGCGCCCGGTGTTGTCTCTCAGTGCGTTCTCAAGTCTGGCCACTTCAGGCACGAATAGTTTGCTCTCGATTTCAAAATGTGAAACAAGGTCTTTTTCACACATCACTATATCAAACAGCGTTTCGCTGAGTTTCGGGTTCTCCCGCTGGGTATAGTGATAAATAAAGAGGTCTTTAAGTTCGTTGAGTTTGGTGGCTGCATTGTCATGATTTTCGGAATATCGGTTGATGTTGAAATTACCGTCAATTTCTCCTTTTGTCAACCTCTCCACATAAGGGAACACCACTTCGTTTTCATAATTCATATGACGGGTAACCTCTTCCACATATTCATCATAAAACCGCATGAACAGGATTTCCACCTCATTGGGAGTAGTATGGTTTATGGCTTCTATCAAATGGAGGCGTATCCTGGGGAGTGTGATTTCAAGAAAGCCGGAGTGAGCTTTCTTCAGATAATCGGCAAGCGACTGTAGCGAGACGGAGCCTGACTCGTAGGGGTATCCGCTCAAAAGATTGCATACGGCGAGAAAAGTGGCGGTGTCGACACCGTTTTTACTGCAGATCGACGCAACCGTGTCGTCGCCGAAACCGAACGCGAGTCCGAACCTGCCGATTGTTTTGACGAGCAGACTGTTGTCGCGCAAAACCTCCCGCATCGTGTTCTCCTTGCTATATCCTATAGCTTTATCTATCATAATATTGTTGGTTAATGTTGCAAAATTAC
>JAFLTX010000109.1 GCA_022509145.1 Muribaculaceae bacterium
AACGGCGTTAGCTGGCTCCACGGCGAGGTTTCTAAGAAAATGTTTGCCGGCATCTGGAAAGGCTACAGCCCCGAGGAGAGCCACGTGGGTTACGTCACCAACGGTGTCCACATGCCTACTTGGGCAGCTTCCGAATGGAAAGCTTTCTATACCGAGAAGCTCGGCGAGGAACTCTTCTACCATCAGAGCGATCCCGAGGCTTGGAAGAAAATCTTCGACGTGCGCGACGACGAGATCTGGAACATGAGAATGGTCCTCAAAAACAAGTTTATCAACTTCGTCAAGAGAGACTTCAAGGAACGTTGGCTGAAAAACCAGGGCGACCCGACGGCAGTGATGAAGGTTGTAGACAAAATCAACCCCAACGCACTCATCATCGGTTTTGCGCGCCGCTTCGCCACCTACAAGAGAGCCCACCTCCTCTTCACCGACCTCGACCGTCTCGCCAAGATCGTCAACAACGAGCAGTATCCCGTGCAGTTTATCTTCTCCGGGAAGGCTCACCCCGCCGACGGCGCAGGCCAGGGCCTCATCAAGCGCATCACTGAGATCAGCAAGATGCCGCAGTTTGAAGGTAAGATCATCTTCCTCGAAGACTACAATATGATCGTGGCCAAGAGGTTGGTTACGGGCGTGGATATCTGGCTCAACACTCCGACCCGTCCGCTCGAGGCTTCCGGCACTTCCGGCGAGAAAGCCGAGATGAACGGCGTGCTCAACTTCTCCGTGCTCGACGGCTGGTGGTATGAAGGCTACCGTAAAGACGAGCAGGGCGGCTGGGCCCTCACCGACAAGCGCTCGTTTGCCGATCAGGCTCAGCAAGACCGCCTCGATGCCGCCACAATCTACTCAATGCTTGAAAACGAGATTATCCCTCTCTATTTCAACAAGAACTACAATGGCTACAGCCCCGAGTGGATTCAATACATCAAGCGTTCGATCGGCCACATCGCTCCGCATTACACAATGGAGCGCCAGCTCGACGACTACATCGCCAAGTTCTACATCCCCGAAACCGACCGCTTCAAACGCCTCATCAAAGACGACTACAAAGAGGCCCGCGAAATCGTGGCTTGGAAGGAAGAATTTGCAAGCAAGTGGGACCAGATCAAAGTCCTCTCCGTCAATATGGACGAGCAGATGGGCGGCAAGCTCCTCACAGGTGTGGAATACAACATCGGTTGCACGCTCGACACCGCCGGCCTCGGCGACTCTGTCGGCGTTGAGCTCGTTTACTTCCAGGAGCAAGACGGCGAAAGTAAGTTCTACAATCGCAGGGAGCTCTCCGTGGTGAATCGCGACGGCGACATCTTCACCTACGCGCTCACCTCAAAAGCCAAGAATGCCGGTGTCTACCGCTTCGCCCTCCGCATCTATCCGAAGAACGAAGCCCTTCCCCACCGCCAGGACTTCGCCTACGTCCGCTGGATCTAACCTCCCGACCCGCACCGTCAAACGCTCCCGCTCCCCCAGCGAGAGCGTTTTTCATTACCCTCTCCTCTCCTTAACTGGCAATCCCTCCCCGCCTACCATTCACGGGCAATCCCTTCCCGCCTGCCATTCACGGGCAATCCCTTCCCGCTTGCCATTCACGGGCAATCCCTTCCCGCTTCACGTAGGGGCCGCCCGTGGTGAAGGCACTGAAAAAGTCCGTTAAGTATCAGATTG
>JAFLTX010000011.1 GCA_022509145.1 Muribaculaceae bacterium
GTCATCCATTGGCAGTTTGACACTCGAAACCCATACTTTTCTTCGAGAGTGGAGAAGAACGCTTCAAAGTCCTCATATTTCTCGGATTCTTTCTTTTCTTGTTCCGTGAGCTTGATTACATTCAGATAACCGCCACAAAAGTCAAGGATGATTACATAGTTCGTGTCCATGATTATTTGTTTATGAATTGATTTTTGATTCGTTGAACTGTTGAGATGCCTACGTTCTGAAGTTTTGCAATGTTTCTTACTGAATAGCCTTTCTTCAATAACGTAATGACATCTTTGTATTGCTCTCGCATGGCTTCCTCCGATTTGGTTGAGCCTTTCTTTCTTCCTAATCTCCCTCCTTTGGCGATATAGTTAGCCCTGCCGGAGTTAAGTCTGAACTTGATGTTATCTCTTTCAAGTTGGACACAGGTTGAGAGGGTCGCAATCATCACCGGGGCGAATAGGCTTGGTTTCCCGTCTTCATCCAGTAAGGTGAATTGCTCCTTTTGAAAGTAGATGTTGATTCCCGCGTCAATCATCTCCTTGACAGTTGATAATACCTCGAAGGCGTTTCTGCCAAGACGTGATAATTCAGAAATCAGGATTTGTGTGATATTATTGAATTTGGCATATTCGATAACCTCCAATAATACAGGTCGCTCAGTATTCCGCTTTGCTCCCGATATGTGTTCCTCAAATATCTTCTCTACAGTGAGATTGGAGTATTCTGCATATCTTGAAAGGTCTGAAATCTGACGTTCAGTGTTTTGTCTATCACCCACGCTGGAGACGCGGGCATAGATAATCACTCGTTTCGTTTCCATTTTAATCTTTGTATTTGTTGATTACACTTTCTAGCCGTATTCAAACATCATTATAGATTTTTTTGAACACAACCGTTTTTTGAACACAAATCAAAGGGAGAACCGGTAATATTCAGTTCTCCCCTCGATGGTCAAAGTGAAGCAAGCCTCTCCTTGTATTTTTTATGGAGATAGGTTGTAAACAGTTTCCTGATGAACTCAGCTTTCTTTGACTCTGAAAATCTGAAGTAATAATGGCGTGGATTTCCGAAACGATCATCACGAATTATACTTCCCTGATAATCACCTTTTCTGAGAAATTCCTCCATTACATCCGTTTTTGAGGTATCCGCGTTTTCATATTGAATTTCGAATGTGATGAAAAGGTTGGACTTCTTGCTCATAACATTGCCAATCCATGCGTTCCAGTCATTCGATACCTTGCAATCTGATGAAAAGTGGAGAACTTTATCCTTACTTCCATATAAATTGCAACCGATTTCTCGTATAATCTTCCGAATGGTGTCTTGCGTTATGGCTAATACCTCTTGTGTCGAAAGATTGTTGACTATCTCTAACTTCTTTTGAGGTGCTGTCCGTGAGAAGATGATTTTGTTAATGTCCATAATATTCTAATCTCCAGCAAATTGGACGCAGAGAGCCGCCATCATTTACTTCACTGGGAGTCATTGGTCTGCCACAGTGATCGCAATGTCTGGCTACTGTGTGGTGAACATGGTGAGCTATCTCGAAAATCGTGGAGCCGGTGCAAACGATACGCGATACTGGAAGTCTTTGTAGTCTGCGATATTGAAAAGTAGCATTTTTTTGATTTCTAAAGTTTTGTTAAAATTCATCAAACGAAAAAGAGAGGCCACCACAATTATTATCTTGTAATAGCCCCTCCTCAAATGATTATTACACCTTGAATGTTATAGCGTTATCAGTAGGGATTCTGAAACGACACTTTCTTTCATATATGGTGTAGTGTCAAAGTCTGGATTATCCTTGCGAAAAGCAGTCAAATTGAATGACTGCCTCACCGAACTCTCCTTTCTGGTAAGCTTCATTGACTCGGTTTCCCAGGTCTTGACGCCTGCCGACAACATAACTTGTAGAATGTCAGATTTTATGGCATTGAGTTTTTCTTCACACTGCTTTTTCACAGTTGTCAAGGAACGTATCATATCCTCTTTCCTGGCTATACTTTCAGGAATCGAGTATGGATTGTGGAATTGTTCTCCTCTTAAATCGCAATCCAGCAGATCCTGGCATATTATGGCAGGGATTCTCTTAACTTCGATTAGTTTTGAAGTATGGTCATATCCACCATCCTTCTTCTGTTTATTGCAAATGTGGATGATATAAAGTTTATCTACCTTTATACCGGGGTTCTCAGCTTCCAGCCACATGGCATAGATTGATAGCTGGAATCTTGCCAGCATGAGCTTGATGGCATCCATTTGGAGATAACTTTTAATGTCTGAAATAGACACAGTGTCATCACCAGTTCTGAAAATCTTGTCTGCAAAAGAAGCATAGTGCTTATTGTCAGACAGGAGCCATTCACTTTTTTCGTGACTTAGCTCGTTTTCATTACAAAGAGCAATGTAATCTTGCAATTCTACACTTCCGTCGTTGATCCACATGGAATCGAAATTCTCAAAGGATTGATGTATATACACACCATATTCCCTGGCCGTTTCCATTATGTGCTCAGGAACATCTTCATAGAGTCCAGGTTGCAACTGACGTTTCAAAATTGACGTTATGCCAGATATTTCTTCCCCTGTATCTTTGAGGAAGTATCTGTGTCCATCTTCTACGAAATAGACCTTGTCATTGGGTTTTAGTTCAATTCGTGCCATGATTATGCAGCCTCCAATTCTGCTCGTCTTTGAGAGAACATCGCCAATATTTCGGGGTTGGCGAATGCCTCCTGTGAGTGAACGTTAAACAGGGCGGTCAAATCCGCCATATTGGTCATACTGTTGATGACCCCTCTAATTCCAGCATACGGATCGACTGGATTTGCAGAGGGAATGGGAGTGGTTTTCTTCCGCTTTGAGACAGTCCTCTTTTCAGAGGAGACTGTATTGTTGGCTACCTCTGCCTGAGTTGAAGCTTCGTCATTGGACGAAGGGAGCTGATAAGGCATATCATTGCCTTCATAGATGTAAAGCCCAATACCTGTTTGGCTTATACATTTGGTAAGGGCGCGCATCAATGCCGAGTTAATATCAAAGGATGTGCAGGCTGCCACGGTCTTTTCATCATACCTCTTTTCGTATTTATTATACACGGTGTAGGTATAGGGATGTTCCTTCATTGCCTTATTGCTTTCGTTTAGCACAGGAAGATGTTGCTGATAAGTCAATCCTCCTGCCGTTATCTCCACCATTACAAAGATACCCAATTCTGACGGGAAGTAAGGGAGATGGGTTTCAGGATGGCATAAAACCCGATATACAGCATCGGGGAATGCCAACTTCAGCTGTTTGTAAGCAGTAGCCCAGTTCAGATACACCATATTGTTTTTGGTTTCTGTCTGGTCGTTCAGATTGAGGGAATAAAGCCTTTTGAAAGTTTCTCTGGCTTTTTCCTGATTGGTGATAACCTCCTGCTTTGTGTCAGGGATTACGGGTGAAAAATCTTCAAAATTCATTTTCTTTTAATTTTAAGGTTTTGTTATTCAATTGATTTTAACAGAAAGACAGGCCCTCAGATATTATAGATTCTAAGAGCCTGCCCTTTGGGTGCAGTATGGTCTCCTTAATTAAGGAACCACGAGTAGCCTTCACTATCGTTGCCGTTCAAGGCATTAACCAGTCCTATGGAAAGGTCGGTGGCATTAGTCCATTTCGGAAGTACGGTGTCAATATATGAATTTTTGATACTTTCGGTCAGCAAGTTATGGAAATTCCATAGAGATATACTGCCATCATCGTTCATTCTGAAGGGATTACCCTCCTGAACAGCAAGTCGTGCAACAGCATTCATGTTGCTGTCACCTAAAAGGATCTGCGGATGTTGACGTTGTTGGATGAGGGACATAGCATTCAGCAGTCTCATTCGCCCCAAGACGGAGCATAGTTGAGCTTCTGTCATAGTGATGTCCTGTAGTGAACCGAACAATTTCAGGTTATTCTCAATATTGAAGTTTGAGAACAGGGATAACGCTTCATTGAGGCGTCTCTACGTTGTTGCATTGGATTGAGATTTTGCTTCCAGATGTTGATATGCATTGGTTTGAGCAAATTTTGACGGATGCCCCAATGAAGAAGGAAAATCTTTCGCTTGTCTTTCGTGAATGGAATCTTACGCCTTGATAGCTTCAGACTCCTCCAAATGAAAGGGTCATTTCCTGGCCGTTAATTTGGGTTGTTATGCCAGGCACGTTGCAAAGCCAACATAGTCTCTCGTAATAAAGAGTCTGGTCTGCTTCAGTCAACTCGGATTTTGGTTTCGAAATCGCATGAGGTTTCCTAGCTCTGATTTCATGGGATACACGAATTTCAGGCTCTGAAATTTCACCGAATACGATTTTTGCAGCTTCCATGACAGTCTGGATAAATAGTTGGTGACTGACGGATGGTTCGAGGTCCCTGTAGAAGGGCACAATAGATTTCTCGGATAGGTCTTGTAGCGTAATAGCTGAGCTGGGACCTTCAAGAAATGCTGGGTTGGGACGGTTAATCATATTTTGATTTCGTCCATTCTCATTTGTAGTGATAACCTCGTCGGATATCATGGCTAATGTGGTTTCTGCCATTTTGATTGGTTTTACTGGTTATTAATTCTCGTTTGAAAAAGAGAAAAGACAAACGTAAGGGGATAGTTTTTACTTTAACTTTCTCATTTTGTTTATCTTTTCAATTGCTTTGAGTAGGCTTAATAGCACCTCGCTCAATGTGATGGCCCAGCTTAATTTCTTCACGCAGCCGGGTTTAGTTCGGGTTGAGGGCTTAAATTCTCCTCAACATCAATTACGGTTGTTGTGGCTTTCTTCTTGCCACGGATTTTGTCGCAAAGATCCACGACCAACGATGTCGCGATAATGATCTCACTAAGGTTGCCAACAATTGTGATGGCACGTAAAATTTTGTTCATACTTTTTTGATTTTTTATTATTCAGTTATTATTCATATTTCTTCATATATAAGGCATTGACCGGGGAATGAGACGGCGGATAAAAAAGCGGATAATCCTAGCTTCACAGCCTGGATTACCCATCCTCCTTTTATCTTCACAGAAATTGATACCAATTCCAATATCATGATGCATAAAATTATTTATGTACCAATTCTATAATAAGGCTTCCTACGGATATGATTTTGTCGCTAATCCATGCTTTTTTCGTTTTTTTCTCAAATTATTTGCTTTCATGATTATTTTATCGTAATTTTGTGGAGTTAAATAATTAGGACCCTATGTTAGTAGATTTTACATTACGAAATTTCCTCTCCTTTAAAGAAGAAGTTTCTTTCAGTATGTTAGCGGCAAAATCCGTTAAAGAACATGATACTTTGGATTCTCATATAGCAAGTAATACAATTAGTATCCCAAATTCTGATTCAAAACTTCTTAAAGTTGCGGCTATTTATGGAGCTAATGGGTCTGGAAAAAGTAATCTCTTGTCTGCCATGTCTTTCTTTAAGCACATGGTACTTGATTCATTTAAAGATGATTCAATTTTACGTAAGGCTAAAGATCTTTCCTATCAATTTAGCATAGAATCTCACGATGAGCCAAATTCATTTGAAATGACATTTATAATCAAAGATAAACGTTATAGGTATGGTTTTGAGATTTTTAATAATTCTGTTGATTCAGAATGGCTTTTTATTAAACCCCTTAATTCCATAAGAGAAAGTTATTGTTTCCGAAGAGAAAAGAAAAATATAACAGTCAATTCAAAGACCTTCAAAGGTTCAAGTGGTATTGCATCCAAGACTAGACATAATGCTCTCTTTCTTTCAACTTGTGCTCAATTTAATGTGGAAGTTTCAATGACCATAAAAGAATGGTTTAGAAAGAGATTTAATATTCTTTCTGGATTTAATGATGATACTATACATTATACAGCGGGGCAATACATCCACAATGCAGACATGCATAATCGTATTATTAAATTCATAAAACTTATCGATCTTGGTATTAATAATATTCAAATCAAAGAAAGTGACGTAGAAGATGTACCTGAGACCGTTAATAAAGTTGTGAATGCAATATCGAAGAATCCAAATATTATTAATTCTGAAATTACTGATATAAAAAAAATCGAGATTCTTTCTGAACACAAAAGATATAATCATGAAAAATGGGTTGATAACTTACTCACCCCGTTTAGTATTGAATCATTGGGTACAAAAAAAATATTCGCACTTCTTGGTCCTTGGTTTGATACCATTATTAATGGGGGGACTCTATTAATTGACGAATTTGGCGCCAGTTTCCATACAAAATTGTCATTTGAGTTAATTAAGGTTTTCCAAAGCAATCTTAACAATGATGCGCAGTTAATTATTACAACACATGACACCAACCTTCTACGAAATGACTTATTTAGAAGAGATCAAATATGGTTTGCTGAAAAGAATGAATTCGGTGTATCAGACATTTATTCTTTAGTTGAATATAAAATCAATCAAGCAAATTCTGTAAGGAATGATGCTACCTTCAATAAAGATTATTTATTGGGGAAGTATGGCGCAATACCATATTTCGGAAATATTTCTCAATTCCTAAACGACTTTTCTAATAATGGCAAGTAAATTCATAAATAAATTTACCAATAAAAAGAAGTCTTACAGTCGTAAGGAAAACACAAGAGAAGAACGTCATATTGAGGGAGATTCTCCTAAGGTGACGTTTTCATTAAAGGATATAGATAAAAATCAGATTCCTCCAGGTCAGACATATGAAGGATGGGCCAGAAAGGGGGTTTTGTCTTATCTTTTAGAAAAGCTTGAATATATTTCCCAAAAGACTATGGAAGAAGCTATTCGGGAAGGATTTATAAAAATATATGGTGATTTCCCTCCACGATCTGATTTCAGGCATCCGCCTCATATTGCTACAGATGTTAAATGGGCTGTTATAATGAATATAAAAGGACAAAAAGGTCGAGTAGCCGGCCATATAATTGATAATGTGTTTTATATAGTTTTTTTAGATTTGGATCATCTTTTTTACAAAATGAAAAAGAAATAAATATACAATTGTAAAAGATAGTTTCAATTTATAATGAATCAAAATTTTAAATATCAATTTTTATTTATTGGCAATAGGTCCGGCCTATATAATGAACTTGTATCAACACTAATAGAAGAATTTCATGAATTGAAAATCCCAGAGCAATCTTTATTATGTTCTTTCAATGATATAGATAGAATAAAGGGTAATCAACCAATTGTAATTGTAGTTGGCCACGACAATTCGGAGTTACCAACCCAATATCATGATTGGATAAATTCTATAGCATTATCCTCTAATATCATTCTCCCAATATATTTTGAAGACTTTAACAAAGAGATAACTGATAAAACCCTTAAAAAATACAATGGAATAAAGTATACATCACCTGCACCGATAGTTTCTATAATTTTAGAAGGTTTCAATCTTTTGCGAAAACAACGGAAATTGTTTATTTCATATCGTAGAACTGATTCCAGACAAGTTGCATTACAATTATTCAGTTTTTTTGAAGAACGGAATTTTGATGTATTCTTAGACTCCCATTCTATTCCTCGAGGTATAGATTTTCAACATAATTTATTTCACCGAATGATGGATTGCGATGCTGTATTGTTGTTAGACACAAAAAATTTTCTTGAAAGTGATTACTGCAAGGAAGAATTAGAGAGGGCCATTGCAAACCGAATTGGGATATTGAGAATAAAATGGCCAAATTCAAAGAATCCCCCTTATTCTGGATTAATTGATTTATATTCGTTAGAGTGTGATAGTTTTAACGCGGAGTATCTTAATGATAGAGTTCTCGAAGAACTGGCTCTTCGTATAGAGAGCCTAAGAGTACGTTCCTTGGCTTCTCGTCAAGATGCGCTTACAACTGAATTTATCGAAACATCATCCCGCAAAGGCAAAAACGCGATACAAATATATCCTAATATTATTCAAGTTAAAAATGAGGGTGCTACCCATATATATTTTTCAGCCATAGGGATTCCAACATCGGAAACGTTCCATTATGCCGAAGACCTTTTAGATCTCCAATTAAAATCGGGAACACAATTCACTTTAATTTATGACGATTTGATGCTTCTTCAGAGATGGATTAATCATTTAGATTGGCTCTGTAAACGTTCTGGGCTTTCAGTATTAAAGAAATCACAGTTTGAAAACATTTCGTAAAATGAAAACTATATTCTTATCCGCGGGTTTACCAGAACTAAAGGAGAAACGCGACCCACGTTATTTTGAGACAGCCGATATTACTGCAATTAGAGATGCCGTATTGTCTCTAGTATTCGTATGTCTTAAAATGGATATAAAGATTGTTTGGGGTGGTCACCCAGCAATCACACCAATTGTTTATGAAGCAGTAAGGAATTATGAAGAAAAAGAGAGAATGGTAAGTATGCGATTAACTGACTCTGAAATAAAAAAGTATATACAAAATCACGTTCATTTATTTCAGTCTGCATGGTTCGAAAATACTCTTCCAGAAGATAATAACAAATTCGAAAATGTTACTTTGACACAACGGAAAGAAAGTTTTCTAGATAGCATATCTAGTATGAGAGTAGAGATGCTTAAATCTTATGAACTTATGACTGCTATTTATATAGGAGGAATGGAAGGGGTATTAGAAGAAGATTCTCTTTTTAATAAATTTTATGCAAATAAACCTACTTACCCTATTGCTTCTACAGGAGGTGCAGCTCTTGAATTATATGAAAAATATAAATATGTTAGAAATTATCATGAGAGCCTTTTAAGCAACTACGCTTACACCTCATTATTTTACTCTATTTTATCTAATATTTAATATTTATGCCATATTTTATATCAGAAATTCAAGCTGCCAATGTATCACGAAGTTTAAACTTGAATGAGTCAGCGCCTAATATCCGAACCTTTTCTGCGAGTAATAAATACAATGTATTTCTCTCACATAAACATGATGAAGTAAATTTAGTTAAACAAATTAAGACCATATTGGAATCGTTACATTATAAAGTTTATGTTGATTGGGAGGATGCAACTATGCCAACTCGCACAAACGGAGAAACAGCAAATAGATTAAAAGGGAAGATTCGTTCATTGGATAAATTCATTTTTCTAGCATCAAATGGAGCCATCAACTCTAAATGGTGTAATTGGGAAATTGGTTATGGAGATGCTTATAAATTGGGAATAGATAAATTTGCTATTTTCCCAGTGTCTAATCAATTAGGATGGTTGGGAGTAGAATATCTCTCACTCTATCCAAGAATTGAATATGTTTCAGATCATGGTGATTATAATTTTGGGAATCCCTATTTTGGTACTTATTGGGTAGTTTATCCAAATGGTAATAAACAAACATTAAAAGAGTGGTTATCGAAATAATGGGCAAAAATATATTCGTTTCATATAAATATGCAGATGATAGTGTACAACATCTATTTGGATGTTGGCCTACAACGGTTCGTCATTATGTGGATGAATTGATTAATAGATTAGATCAAACAGACCATGTTTATAGAGGTGAAGGTACAGATGAAGATTTGAGTTATTTGTCTGACGATGCAATCTATGAAAGATTGAAAGATAAAATATACAACACATCTGTAACTATAGTTTTGATTTCACCAAAAATGAAATTGAATCATCGAAGAGATAAAAGTCAATGGATCCCATGGGAAGTTTATTATTCTATTCGTGAAATAACGCGAGGTAATAGAACAAGTCATAGAAATAGTATTATCGCTGTTGTACTTCCTGATATAAACGGATGTTATAACTATATGATTGAAGAACAAAATTGTTGCAATAGCGGATGTAGACTTATACATACCGATAAATTGTTTAATATATTGCGATATAATATGTTCAATAAAAAAACGGACTCCGGGGAAAAATGTGCTTCAGGATCCATTATATACTATGGGTTTTCAAGTTATATACATATGGTTAAATGGTGTGACTTCATTGATAATATCAATTTCCATATAGCACTTTCAGAAAATATAAAAGATAACATAGATAATTATGATTTACATTTATCAGTAAATTCAAAATAAACAAGATAAATTAGGATTCTTCATTAACTATGCCTTATGGGCTTAATCTTTGATAATATTTTCTTCATTGTATATAAATTAAAAAGTCGATATGAAATCGAAAAGAACTAATATGATTACAAACTTAATTAAGATATCAGGAAAGATTGTTGTATGTAATTTGATCCCTCTAAAACTTATAATTCCCAAACATATCGTTTTATTT
This sequence comes from Muribaculaceae bacterium, assembly GCA_022509145.1. GTDB lineage: Bacteria > Bacteroidota > Bacteroidia > Bacteroidales > Muribaculaceae > Lepagella. Next base: position 10,247 of record JAFLTX010000011.1, read on the forward strand.
TGTTTATGGATATTTTTGGTTATCTTATCGTGTAAATGTACCAAGTTTGCACCATTGTTCTGCAACTAATTGATATACATAGGATGTTAGATTAGATTATGTAATATCACAATATAATTCCTTATCAATAGATGAGAAAAGAAGGTTCGTTAGACTTCTTGATTCAGCTGCGGTAGCCTATCCTCATTGGGATTGAGTGCTTAAGGAGTTGGGGTTGTCTGAATATAAGTCGTTTACAAAAGCTGAAATAGAAGAAATCACAAATCCCCAGGGCGGTTATGGATCTGGTGAAGGAGAGAAGCATAAAAAACTCAAGGAGTTCATTTGCGACCATCCGGAAGCGATTGGAGCAACTAACGTTGTGTTCCGTAAAACTGAACACTTGTTGCCATCAGGAGATAAGCTTGACGTATATTTCGAGCTTGAAGACGGTACTCGATTGGCTGTTGAAGTCAAGTCGTCCATCTCGAATGACTCAGACATCACCCGTGGTATCTTCCAATGCGTGAAATATAAAGCTGTCATGGATGTCCTCCAATTCATCGATACGGAAGATTACGATGTGAAGGTCCTACTGGTCACTTCGCGCGACTTATCCGATATCCATGCACGCCTAATCATAGAATTATCTGTAAATCATATTCAATACTATCCTTCAATATATAAATCAGATGTATCCTGATAATTTATTGGAATTCGAAGACTTCGAGTTATTTAAACATCGAATTCAGTGTGCTTTATACGGAATTAAAGAGTTGGCCCGTTTTCTTTCTTCTGAAGATTTTGCATCTTTGGGAGTAATAAAGGAGCAGTTAGAAGAAATGTGCCATTTCGATCCTCAACCCTTATCAAACGAGGAGGAATTTGTTTTGAATTATATTTATCCTGGGGCGGCAATAATTAAAACTTATTGTTTGTTAGCCCATGTTTATTATGAAAGAAAAACATTTACCCCGTTTTGCCAATTGTTGGGCGAATTCAATTTGCTTGCCGATGCAGAATATGATGTTTCATTATGGGAAAATGCTGCCATAAGATTGACAAAGAGAGAATTATTCACAGGATTAAGAATATTGGATGATATAAGTCGACGAACCATCCTACAGAATTTGGAGGAGCAATTCGATATGACTTATGATTCGGTGATGCAAAACGATTATAATGGTTTTTGTAGAGGTATTATAGATTGTGAAAATCTCAATATAATTTCAGTCGAAGTATTGTTTGAGATTCTGCGGACATCAATTACCAATAAGTACCCTCTTAAAACTGAAGGTAAGCAATCGTTATTAAACGACTCTAATTTCGAAAATGCCGTAGCAGAATTTCTACCTTCCACAGAAAAGTATGTTTATATTCTTGATAATTTAACGATTAATACTGATGTAGAACGTCTTGTGCCTCTTAGTTTGGAATTTTATGAGGTATTACAAGAATATTTTTCTGAACGAGCCGCAATAATAAATTTCGTTCTGTATACTTGCAACGTAGGTAAAAGAATCGAGAAGAGGATAATACAATTGCAAGACCAGTCAAGATTCCTTATCCATAATACTACAGCAATTTTTGATCCAGATGCTGTGTGCCAGAAGATCGTAGTTAATTCATTATTACCAATTTTCACCAAAATTGGCCTCAATTTGATAAGGGCACGAATGGATGAGAAAGAACTATTGGTAGAATATGAAGAGTCAGATATTGGGAAAAGATTTTTAGATTTTATAAACTAAAATTTCAGAATTGCGAAAAATAGAGAACCCCGTTTTATAAATGGAGAATTTCAATACTATAAAAATCTTTGTGATTCACTGAAGACTGTATTAGAATTAAAGGTCGGTTCCCAGAAATGGACCTATGCTTTCATTTATATATTTTTCCCGGTAGCCATAACACAAAAGAGCGGTTTAGATAAATTAGTTGGAAAGCGGCTTAATGAAAAGTTTATGATATGGCGAAAAGAACCACAGTCAGCAGATGAAGCACTTAGACGTCTTGTAAACTATTTCCCCGAACTTGAAAAAAATATAACAAGTGGTCAACCTTCATTACCATCCCGCAGTCGAGATGCATTAGAAACAGCAATGAAAGAAAAACCTTGGTTGAAAAATTTTATTCGAGAGGTGTGGCATAAAGAAGCTATTGAGAAATGTTTCCCTAAACTTAAGGATTGATGATGTAAGGAAACATCGTTAATTCTATTCCCTATTCATGTTAGAGGCTATCTCGAAAAGGAGGTAGCCATTTTTATTGTTTCCACTAGGGGGATATCTGCCGATTGAACATTTAAGTTAAACATTTATTGTATAGCAAGTCGGTATAATAGATTGAGTATATGCGAGTTGTTCAAATATGCGGTTAATTTAAAAATGTTTGAAAAATGATGCCCAAACATTTATTGCAGAGGGAATTTTATTGCAGTACTTTCGCGGCTGAAAATAAAACAACAAATAAAAAAATATGGAAAATCCATTAGTCACCTGTACAGTTGAAGAGTTTCTCGACCTCGCTGTTGAGAAGTTCGCACAATTCGTCGCAGCAGAAGATGACAGGAAACCAGTCAAGAAAAATCTGGTTTACGGATTGGCTGGTTTAAGAGACTTGTTGGGCTGTTCCCTCTCAACAGCTGCTCGCATTAAGAAGAGCGGTGTTTTGAATGCAGCCATTCATCAAACTGGCAAACTCATTGTAGTGGACGCAGATCTTGCTCTTGAGCTGATGAGATTGCAAAATAAGAGGAAAGGAGGCAGGATGCTCAAATAACGACCCGGCTGTAGGTGATGGCCTTGAAACAGTGGGTGCCATCGAGTGATTGCGTGCCGCCCACCACGCAACAGAGATCTTTGAAATACTGATACAAAACGGTTGCACATTACCGAGGTTTGCCCCTGAAAATGTGCTACAATATAATATTGTGTTCCGTTTCGATTGGCTTGTTTGTCCCTTTTCATTCCGGGACACGGCCCCAATTCCGTTATGGGACACTAAATTAAAAGTCTTAAAATAAAAAACATGAAAAAAAATTTTTAAAGGTAGATACAATCTACCGATTAAGATATGACCTTGGAGGGCTGAAACTATGTGTCCTCCAGTCAAATAGAAACAATTCGACAAAAAACAAGAAGATGCGTGAAGGTTGCACGCAGGTGGGAATGCAGAGTCCGGGTATTTTTACAGATGCCCGGCTTGCAATGGAAGTTGGCTATGTTTTGCTTGATGTTGTAGACGGGCATACTGTGACCAAGGCAGAGGTTGACGATTACTTGGTCATTGTAGATGGCAACACGCGATTTCATGCGTGGTGGTCTTTGCGTAAGGATTTTGAGCGTAAGGATTTTGAGCGTAAGGGTTTTGAGTACAAGTTTACTTATATCATCTATCCGAATGCGGATTCCTTTAAGAAGGCTTATAATGGGATAAACGTGTATAATACGCCTACTTCGACAGCAGACTTCGCCAGAGATTTGCTTGCGACTTCACCAAATCCTGTTCTCATCTCTTATCGTAGCAAGTTTGATGATGGACTATATCCAAAAGCCGCCGGTTATGCAACGATAGGTAGAGAAATCGGGAAGAAAGACCTGACTGAGCTTCAAAAGGGCAACATTCCGGCTATCTTCAACACTCATCAGAATACTGAAATGTATTTGAAAGTGTATAACGCTATCAAACCACTGATTGGTGGAAGCGTAAAGACTTTCAGAGGTACAGAAATATGGAGCTGGATTGCCAACAAGATTAATGGTGCTGATGACAAGATGTCTATGGCAAATAAACTTGTGACTCTGTTCGAAAACTATCCTGCTAAACAGTATGAGAACCTCAAGAATGCAAAAGCACATGGAAACCAAGACAAGGCATCCGTGGTCAAAGGCCTTCTTGATGATGAGTTTAACAAATTGAAATAAATCCGGGGGAGGGGTAATATCCTCCTCCCTCTCTGTTTATAAATAATCATTTATGAATACAAAATTTCAATAAAGACGCGAGGTAGCAATAACGACAAATTATCGCTCTGAAATGCAGAAAAGGGCGGTTAAAGACATCTCTATTTCTTATACATATATGAGAATAGAGAACATCTTCCAAGCTGACTACGAGAATGTGGCACCTTGGCGTGGGCGCGAAAATAACGGTGTAGATGGAGCCTGCGTACAACCAATCCATCAAGTGACTAAAACCATCATTCCTGTTAGATTCCAAAGTGATATTAAAGCTTTGTGTGATTACGCAGGTGTCGATGAATTGAGTAGTGGGATGAATATCAAGATGACCCTTCAAGAGATCCTGACTATTATCCCCAAAAAGCGAGCAAGAACCGACAGTTACCGTCAACTTATCCAGTTCCTTCAGGATGAGATGGGCGTAAGTCTAGAAATCAAATCACGTAAAACCAATCACTATGGAACGAGACAAATATGATTTCTTTAAGGGAAAGAATAAGGCTAAAAAGTATGATTTTTCCGGAAAATCCAAGATGAAGGATGAATCTGCACCCCCTTTACATTATGCACCAATGACTCCCTTTGCCACTGGTGAGTCCTCTTCACAAGCGTATAATAATACGGGCTTCTCACTCCCAATCCCTGTCAAACAGAATGGTAAATTTACAGAGTGGGAATTTGAAGGAGAGCCTATGAGACCTTATTTCAAAGGTAATTTTTGGCTGAATAATCAAGGCAATAAGATTTTTTGGGCATTCTTTGATAGAAAAGCAATGGCTATAACGTCTTTAAAACCAGTTACCATAGAACATGATGCGAATGGGGACTTTGTTGTTATTACATGCCGAGGAATAGAGATTAAAACATATATTAAAGATGCTCTTAAAATCTGCTTTCCGGCGTCTGTACAATCAGATTCTTCTAAGGCTCAAAAAGCCGAACAAACAGGCAACATTAGGTTCCCCAAGAAACCCAAAGTCACACTTGTTCAAGTTGAAGGTGATGATCTGGCTTTCTACCATGAACCTATAGAAAATAACGAATATCCTTTCTGGGTGAGCCAAAAAGGAGGTAGAGCGTACTTTGGAATTTATGATTGGAAGACACATCAGATAAAGGACGATTTCAAGCCTTATAATATTCAGAAAGATTCTTCTGGAAGAAAATATATTTCTATTAAGCAGAAGAATGGCAGTTGGAAAAAGTATGATTTTGCAACTGCCATCTGTACCGTGTTTAATGGCAAGCCTACTTTCCCAGATATGTTTGTGAACTTTTTAGATGGCAACCCTGAAAACTGTGATGCCAATAATCTGTATTGGGATATGAAATTCCAGAGTTTTAAGCCAACAACCTCATACGAACAATGAGACTGCCCTGAAAAAATGGGCAGCCTCTACCAGCTTCGCCAGTGTGTGAGTGTGTGTTGATTTTGGTAGTTCCACAAAGTGGAATAAAAAAGTGTTCAAATCAACGTAAAACGCTATATATCAATACGATTTTGAGCAAATAAATATTCCAGTTGATACTGGCTACCATCAATAACACACACGCACTCACTTGCGACCGCAAGTATGGTTCTTCGATAGAAGAGCCAGGATTCAACAAATAAGAAGATAAAATGAACGTAATCAAAAAACAGATACCCGAAGGAGTTCAGTATCTCTCGGAATGGGAAGAGTTTGATTCTCTCCCGAAACATGAACATTACATACTGGCAAAAGAGATATGTGGATGTGGTGCAACGGAAGCATTTATCCGTAGCCATACTCCCGTGATAATCGCAATGCCCAGGAAACACTTGCTTTACAACAAATATAGCCAGCATATTGGCGATAATGTCTTTCTGTATCGGTTTCTAAATCAAAAGCAATATTTCAGTGACAAAAAACCGACTGAAGAAGAGATTAAAGAATTTGACCGTCTTCTACTTGACTATGTACACAGCGGAGGCAATAAAATCCTTATGACTTTTGATTCTCTTGACAAAGCAACATGGTTATTGCAGAACGAAGGTCTAAATCCCAATCAATTTCAGGTAGTTGTCGACGAGTTTCAGCAGATAATAGGTGACGCACCTTTTAAAGCAGCCATTGAACATCAGTTTTATCAAGCATTGAAAAGGTTTGATTCCGTAGTATATCTCTCCGCTACTCCATTTTTGCAGGCTTATCTTGAAATGACAGATCAGTTTAAAGGCTTGAACATGATTCAGCTCCAATGGCCTGACAAATCTATAAGCAACGCCGATGTCAATGTCATTAAGCTCACCAAATCTATAAAAGACAAATGCTGCGAAATTATAGCTAAATTCAAAAATGGTGAAATGCCGTATGTTTTTGATGGAGATAGTAGAATTGAGTCGAAGGAAGCCGTCTTTTTTCTCAATGATGTCCGAACAATCATAAAAATTGTTCAAAACGCAAAGCTTAAGCCGGAAGAAGTGAATATTCTTTGTGCCCCCAGAAAGGAAAACCACGACCGTATCGAATCTTTAAACAAGTTTAAGAAAGATGGAGAGTCCAGATTTGTCCGCGGTAATATCCCCGGAAAAGGAGAGCCGCATAAAATGTTCACCTTTTGCACATCGACTGTATATATAGGAGCAGATTTCTATTCTGAAAGTGCTTACTCCTACATATTCGCCAATCCAAACATTGACTCCCTAACAATTGATGTGGGTACAGATATTCAACAGATTATTGGAAGACAGAGAAATGAGCATAACCCCTTTAGAATGAAAGCGGATCTATATTATTACCTTAAAAAGCCTATGGTTACGGAAGGTGAAATCGAAGATAGTATCAGAACAAAAAGGGATGAAACCAGGAAGCATATTGAGAATTTGCAAAATGCGGTTCATAAAGATTGTCTGATGAAATCGTTGGAAGCAATGATTGAAAAAGGGCATAAAGACCAATACTGTTGTTTGTCGGATGATGGAAAGGGAAATCTGACTGTTGTTGAAAACCCATTGATTGCCATAGCAGAAAAAAGAGCGTGGGATATCGCCAACACTATCTACAGTGGAGACCTTTCCCTAATAAAAGCTCTCCAAAATTCGGTCAATATTGTCAGAGATGTTGATACCACGGATCCGGATGTAAGACGCTTATTTAATGAATGGTCGAAAGATGGTCAATTTAAGCGTCAAGCCATGATGTATTGTGAATTAAGGGAGAAGATGCCTCAACTATTTGAACCATGCACTTTCATCCCCAAATACTTTCATGACTATTACGATGCTTTGGGACGAGAAGGAATGGAATCTCTTCAATGGCGTAACGATTATATAAGAGAAGCCCTTGCTCCTACGCCACAAGACTTGATTCCTCACGATAAAATTGTTGAAGAACTCAAGACCGCTTTCCATGAAGGCGAGGAATATCCAAAAGACCAAATAAAGAAGGTCCTTACTGATATTTATTTGAGATTAAATATCAAAGGGAAACCAAGCGCTTGTGATATTCAGCGTTATTTCACGATTCAGGAGGCATCGAAGAGAATCAACGGTAGAAAAACTGCCACTATCCGTATTCTTTCTCACTGGCAAAAGCAGATGACTCTGTTTAGACATATTGCTGATGTCAAAAAACCGGCTGAAAATACGGATATTGATAGTGTATTGAGAATGATAAAGGTTGGAACAGCTTATGGCCTAAAGAATAAAATAACAAAACTTAGAACAATCAAAGATTTACAGGACTTTAATAAGAACAAAGCTACCTTCCAGTCGCTACTTGGAATGGAGTTTTCAATTATAGGGATTCTTCCGGGTGTGAGTTATATTCTTCTTTTACTGCCCTCGATTTTGATAAAGTTGCGGATATGAGAGCCCATAAAGAATGGCTTAAGACTATTCCGTGCGTATATGCTATTTTCACAACCCCAAGCGGTCGTGGAATCAAAGCCATAGTGCTGCATGATAACAGGAGAAAGGAGCAACATCAAGATCTCTATGCTCAACTACTGAAACTCTTAGATTGCAAGGAGAGTGATACCTCCACTTCAGACTTGGGACGTGGCAATTATCTATCCTATGATGCGGATGTATGGGTTAATCCTTCTCCCCGAGCCTTCCACTATGAACCGTCTGAAACAATTGAAGTTCAACAATCAAAGACGCATACAGTTGTTAAAAATAACGATGGTTCTCCGTTGCTGATTGAGGATGATGATAGCACCTGTGGATTCCTTAACAAACTAAGCATGATGATAATTACTGATGAGTCCATAATAAATATGCTCAGAAAGAACTGGACTCAGCAATCTTTGTCAAGAGGGCGCAATAATACGGCCTTAAGTTATGCAGGTGTTTTGTGCAAGGCTGGTGTCGAAAAGCAAAAGGCTATTGATTTCATTGTCGAGCTTATTCCAGATTTGGCACAGACTGAAATAACACGGGCTGTAGAATATGCTTACACCCACAATATCTTCGGTTCTAATAGACGGAGGTATATTAAAAGGAAACGATAATGGAAAATCCGTATTTGAATCAGATTCTTGAATTTTGGAGAGAGTAGGTATTAAAAATGTTAAAAGGATTTGATATTGCTGGGGTACCCCCTTTGATGAAAAAATTAAAACCCGCTGAAAATCAGCGGGTTTTTCTTGATATTGGCGGAGAGGACGAGATTCGAACTCGTGGTAGGATTGCTCCTACGTCAGTTTAGCAAACTGGTGGTTTCAGCCACTCACCCACCTCTCCTAAAGCGGTGCAAAGTTATAAACTTATTTCCATTTATGCAATTTTTTCTTCTGTTTTTTTGCACTTCTGCCCTTTGTTTTATTGTTTTGTGACTCTCTTACAGCGTCTTTCCGCAATAGGGCGCCGGCTCAATCAGGCACGTATTTGAAGCCATAGTAGAGCGCATTGCCGTTGTTGTTGCAGAAGTAGACGTAGGCCGGCCTGTCGAGCGTGAAATGATTGTGCTTCGTGTCATACTTGGAGATGGTCCCGTCGCGCGTCAGAGGATTGGCGGCCTTCCAGTACTGGTCGGGATATAAGCCGTTGCGCAGATCGTTGATGGTGATTTTTCCCACCTGATCTTCATAGACTATCATTATCTCGGCAAAGCGGTCTTTGGAGTCGGTCTTCACGCCGTCGGTAAGATTCGACCTTACGTAAGAGGTCATTTCGCCAGACTTGGTCACGAAGATCCTCAACACGCGGTCGGTAAGGTTTGGTCCGCCGCCGTAGCTGATATAACTCCCTTTGGAACTTGCATTTGCGGTGGCGTTGGTCTGACTGTATTCGAGGCCGTAGAATTCATAATCGAATTTGGTCTTCCCGTTGGTGTTGATATCCTTGAGCCCCGGCGTAGACTTCACCCACCATTCCGGGCTGATGAGGTCGAGAGCGCCGGTGGCGGTGTAGGCCACGGGCTGGTAGACGTTTTCATCAACTATCGGGGTGAAGGTGACGTCGTGTTTGCCGACGCTGAAATCTGTGGTGTAGAGAGGATATTTGACGATATCCTTCCCGTTCCACTGCTCTACGTATTGCGCGGCGTCGTCGATGCGGAAGGTCTTGCCGTCTACATTTATCACGTATCCGCGAGCCTCGGAGTGATGGATCCAGGTGAGGTATACGCGGCTGTAGGTAGTGCCACACCACTTGTAACCTGCCTGGCCGGCGTCGTCGTGGAACGCGTTGTGCCATATCATGTCGGCATCCGAGAGGCTGAACGGGGTATAGTTGGCTTCGGGATACTGCTCGGCGGCGTAGATTTTCCCCGCCATGCTGCAGCCGTCGTATCGGTCTACATGGATTTTGTTGGTATCCATAAGGTAAAGCGCGCGCATATAGACTCGCGGATTACCCTCGATCTCATCGGTGTCGTAAGCGCCTATGCTTATATGGTAATCCTCTGAGGCTGAATACGAACCGAGCGAAAGAAACTGGCTAAGCGTGTAAGACGAGCCCGAGGAGGTGGTGATAGTGAAAATGCCGTTGATTGCGGCGGGAATCTGCGCCGGCGATGTGAGGAATCTGGTGGAAGTGGTCACAGGCCACACCTTTGCCAGCGACGAGTCGGCCAACACGCGTTGCAGAAGGGTCTGGTCGGCCATGTTGATGTAGGCGTAGTCGTATAAATTCCCGTTGCGGTCGTTCCAATAGAAGCGCATGGCCACGTTGGCGTTGGCGTCGAATCTCATGTTGCCGTAGGTGCCCCCGGTGTTGGGTATCCGGTTTTTTTCGCCGGCATATTCCACTTCCCAGATGCTCCCCTGCTGGCCGTTGAGATGGTCGGAGCCCTCTTCGTCGCTCTCGGCGTTTACGATTATCTTGTTGATTCCGTTTACGTTGATGGTATACGTGTAGTTGTTGTTGCGGAATGATGCGAAGTCGCGATACCGTTCGGCGTCGTCGTCGGTGGTCTGGCCGTTGTCGTTGTTGCAGAGGCCTTCATGGATGGTATATTCCACGTCGCCCATCCTTCCCGAGGCATCGGTCACGGTCATCTTGATCTTGAAGTAAGAGCCGTAGTTGTTATACGGGGCTTGGTCGCCGGGGCAGAGGGCTGCAAAGCGGCCTCCCGTGGTCTTTGCCTCGCGTTGAGAGAAAGTAGTGACGCCGGGCGCGCCCCAGTGTTTGTTCTCAAAGTGTTGGAAGGAGAAGGTAGGGTCGTCTACCGAAGTCCAGTCGGAGTCATAGTAGGCTCCGCTTCTGAGCAGCGAGCCGTCAGAGGCCACGAATCGGTCGGCATAATTCGGCGAGCGAGACTGCCAGGTGGAGTGGTTCGAGGGGCTCTCGGTGTCGGTGCGCCTTTGCGCCAGATAGAGGGTGCTCGGCATATTGAACACCTTGTAGCTGATATTCGACACGGTCACTCCGTCGCCGGGCACAAGATTTATCTTGACGTTGGACACGAGCCTGCGGAGCACCAGCGCACCGGCCGGCACGTAGATATCCCTGTCGGTGTCGAGGGTGCCGTTGAGGCGCGACTTCATCGCCTCCTGAGCCGTGGCGGGATACATCGCCACACCGTCGCTCTTCTGAAACTGATTGAATTTAGGAGCGCGGGTGAGGCCCGTGGCGTTGAGGAAATACCCCATCAGGAAGGGAGCGGTCGCACCTTCGGCCTGCCCCTTGTCGCCGGCATAGGCCGACTCGGCGTCGACGCTGAGCTCCATCAGAGCGTTCCAAGTGTCGGCTTCATCCAGGAGGCTGACTATGGGGTTGCCGGCGGCGTCTTTCACGCCGTCAAAGTTGGCCACGCCCACGATGCAAACCTCAGGGTTGGAGCTCTCGGAGTAGAAATCTACCGTGATCTGGTTTTTGGCTATCACCCCGGTGGTGAGGCGACGGCGTGTCTGGTCGACGGTACTGCCGATCTTGCGGCCCGTTTCCTTGTTGTAGACGCCAATCCAGAGGGTGTTGATGTTTACGGTGGCGCCGTCTTCCATATCCAAGGCGCGTGTACGCACGGCTCCGGCAAAGGGCGCCAGGTCTATCGCTATGGTGCCGCTGCAAGGGCCGTCTTGCGCGGTAGGGTCGCCTCCGAAGTCTTCTTCGCGGCACCCTCCCAGCTGCAGGAGCATCAGCAGGGCGAATATATATTTCAGAATCTTGCAGTTCATCGTTATCTTCCTGTGTCAATGGCTTTTCGCTCAATTATTCAAAGGTAAGCTCCACAGATTTATGTTGCGCGTCTACCATGAGGTGCATCCCGTCGGAGGAGACGTCGTTCACCACGAAGCGGTAAATGTGGTTTCTCACCACGGGCCAGTGCAGCTTCATGAGGTTGGCGTCGGAGAAGTAGTTGCTGTTGTAGCTGCCTCCGTTGGCCAGCGACGCATTCCCCTTGGGAGCAATATAGATTTGGTAGCCTTCGTCGCTGGTGATGTTGTTGTTGCCGGTGGAGTTGGTTTTCCCGGATTCACGCAGGTCGTGGTCGAAGCGTATCTCCATATACGGCACCCTCATGTTCGACGAGGTGGCGTTCTGGGGTGTCGACGGCACGGCCACCGGCTGGTCGCCCATATAAAGCACGTAATGATAGTAGTTGTCGTTGTAGAGCTCTGTGAGGTCGGCGAATGAGCCCTGGGCGGCCACCTGCGTGTAGACGTTCATTATGTGGGGATACTCGTCGGTGAGGATATCGTTGGTGAAATCGTCGTGAGGCCACGTGAGATACGTGGAATAATCATGCTTGTCGATGTTTCCCTTGAAAGGCCATCCCCAGGCATGCCAGCTGCCGAAATACCACGACCATATCTCCTTGGTGTGGGTCTGCGTGGCGTTGTTTTTGTCGTAGAGGAAGCCGTGATTACGCACGTTCTCAATCTCGAGGCAGGTGCCTCCGGCTGTCTCCTTGCCGTATTTCTCCCATATCTCGCGGGTGTTGTGCTCCACGTCTACCGGCTCTTCGCGCGCCCAGCGGTTGTAATTCTTCATGTAGACATACTTGGGCACGCCGAGGCTCTTCGGTATCAGAAGCTCGATTTTAGCCACGGAACGGAGCAGGAACACCGGACCGCCCCCGGTGTAAAGCTTCTCGTTGTAGTCGTTCACGAGGTCTTTCGACACGTGGAATATAGTGTTGTCTGGCCAAACTTCGTCTGCATGCAGATCGTCATGGGTGGTGCCGTCTTCGTGGATGAAGTCTTCAAGCTTGTTGAACTTCTGCACCCCGTACATCGGGATGGGGTTCTCGGTAGAAGGCATGAACCCTTCGCGGTCCGACTTCATGAGGCCGTCGTCGGCCACCGCGTCAATCTGATAGATGGTGATCCCCTCCTGGTTGCAGTAGAGGTAGAGGTCTCTTTCGGTTGACATGGAGATGGCCGAGAATATCTTGGTGGTGAGGCCTGATTCGGCGTCGGTGGAGGAAGAGATGTTGCCGGAGGCGACGGATGCTCCCGCCAGCTGCACCCCGTTGGCGTTCCCCTTGAAAGTAACGATCACGGAGGTGTTGTAGATGGCCTTGAATGTGAAGTAGCCGGTGCCGGTGTCGTTGGTGGGAGCCGTGGTGATTTTAGGCATCTTCACTCCGTAGAGATTCTTTCCGGCATACTTCCCCTGATTCTGCTGCTCTACCACACCCTCGGCGCCCTCTGCCCGTTTGAACTTCAGATAGGAAGCCGAGCCGTAGGGGAGGTTGAGATTGCGGGTGAACTGGCCGCCGTTGCTCGCGGCCTCCGATATCCAGCTTCGGAGCTGCCGCCCGGTGATATCTTCCCATTCCATTACGTGGGAACGTTTCACCAGCACTTCTTCGCCGTTCTCGTCAATCTCCACTTTCGTGGCGTTGACGTCGGAGGTCTCGCTGTAGGGGAAGGCGTTGTCTTCGGCTGCGCCCCCGAAGTTCCAGAGGAACCAGAGGTTGCGGTAGTCGCGGTAATATTCCTCGTATTCCACGTCGGGATTGTATCGGTCGTTGTGCTCGGGTCGCGGACACCAGTTGTTGTGAATCCAGCGGCGCGTGTCGGCCAGCTCGGAGAATTTCTGGTCAAACGAAGCATAGTCCATTTCGGAGCGTGCGCCTGTCCAGTCGCGCGCGGGCCCCATGAGCCCGGTGCGCTGTCCGCCGATCGATTGGAAGTCGATTATCATGTCGAAGGCCCTCTGGGTGTCGTTCTCGCCTTTGGCGAAGACCGGGTTGTATGCGCCGCCCTCCACGGTGTGGTGAATGTCGTTGATGGTCATGGCCGAGCTCCCCTTGAGTATCCAGCTGTCGCCCACTGTCCAAAGACGCTTTATCTCGCGGTTTTTGGCGTGGTTCACGTAGAGGGCCACCTTGAAGTCGTGGCGGCAGAGGGTCTCGCGGATCTGCTCCCAATAGGGCGAATATTCGCTGTCGGCCTCCCCGAGGTCGTAGACGGGGATGGTCACCTGCCAGCGGTAGTTGCCGTCGGCGCCGGTGGTGAGGTCGTCGATCCAGCGTGCCTTCGATTCGAAGAGGAAATAGTCTTTCCCTTCCTGGCAGGTGAAGACTCTCACGTCGAAGCCGTTCTGGCGGTCGATGTAGCTTTCATACTCCGTGGGGTTGCCCATGATGAGCTGGGTGGCGCGTGTGCCCGTGCCGCTGTCTTCCGACATCGGGTCGAGCTCCACGTCAAACGAGATGCAGAACCCCTTCTCGATCTTCTCTCTTATGAGGCTCTCGCGAAGGTCGAGCTCGTCCATGATGCACGAGGTGAGCGTCATTGCCATAAGCGTCAGAATCGCCGTGAGGGTTGATATCTTATATCGCATGGATTAATGTCTCCTATTTTAGATTGAACGAACCGTCGTCGAGGGTTACGTCTGTTTGGATTTCGTGCCAGGGAAGCACCTCGAATTCCACGGCTATGGAGTCGTCGAAGGGGCGCGTGTACGGCACGAGTTTCTGGTCGAGATTGTCTACGGGCATCCCTATGAGGTTCACGCCGTTGACCCGCACCCGATACCAGTGGTTTCTCACAAACCCGTAGTCGCCTGTCACGGGCTCGTAGCTGGCATCCGTCACGGTGGCTTGCGTCGCGTTGTGGACTATGGGTACGGAATAGAACATGGTGCCGTGGTTGAAGTGCTCATAGGCGCCGGCATATTCGTAGATGAACGACTTGAGCTGGTTGTCGGTGAGCGGGAGCACGTCGAGAGTGCCGTCCTCGCGCTCGCGGGCTATCCGAAGTCCGTCAATCCAGGGTATCACTTTCCCGTCGCCGTTCTCGATAAGTGCCGGAATGCAGAAGTTGGCCTGACGGTTGGCCACGGCGCGGGTCAGAGAGTCGGTGCCGAGATAGAGCTTGTAGGGATGAGCCCGGTTGTCCTGGGGCACCGAGAGAGCAAGCTTCTGCCCGTTGGTGTAGGCGCCGTCGGCAGCAACGTCCGGGCCGAATTTATAATAAGGATATGTCAGTTCGCCGCTTTCTGCGCTCTCGAGGATAGATCTAAGCCTGAGGCGGAAGCTGGTGACGAAGTCCTCCTTGGTGACGTAGTAGATGTTGTCGCGGTCTACGTATATGTCGTAATTCTTGCTGTCGGCGTCGAGGCCCGAGAGGAGCAGCTTGGCGCCCACCACCACGCTCGTGGAGCCGAGGCTGTGGGTGTAATGCCCGGCGTGGATGTATTCGTTGAAGGTGTTCTCCGGCTCATACTGGGGGAAGTTTAATGCCCAGTCGTTGTTCCCGATGGGGCTCTCGATGATATTCCGGTTCATCTCGTTGAAAGATATGAACCGTGTAGAGAAAAAGTCGGGCGCGGGAGGCGCGGAGTATGCCTTCACCAGCTCGTAGCCGTCGTCGTCGCGCTTGAGGTTGTCGAGAGCCCGGCGATACTGCCAGGGGTAGTTTCCCTGCCTGAGGCTGTAGTGCGGGTCCACACTCCAGTGGCTGCGGTGGTTGGCCTCGCTGTTCCACCCCGAGAAGAACGGCTTGTTTTTCCCGTTGATGTTGTCGTATAACGTGGAAGGATACGTGTCGTAGGGGGCGTCTTCCGGCTTCTCGATGTTTTTGAAGTAGTGGTTGGCCATCTCGATGTTGTTCACGCCCCAGCCGGTGATGGCGGCCTTCCACGAGTGGCGCGAAGAGTAGGGACGGTCGAGCTGATAGTAAATCCGCGTCACCAGCTTGGTGTCGTTGGGGAGATACACCAGCGGCTCCTCCTGCAGGCACTGGGTAAACTGGATGCTCACCTTGGCCACGTTCCTCTCCACCCAAGCCACGATAGGTCTTTCGGCATCTTCGGCCTCGGCGGCCGTCGGGAAGAATACGGAGGGGTCGAGCGGCTCGGCCTGCGCATGGCAATAGATTCCCGTTTCGGCGTCTTTCTTCAGGTAGGCAGAGCTGGCCATGGTGAAATATTCCCTTACTTTCCCCGTATGATGCCACGGGTATTCCTTGTCGAGCAACGCCGTGATGTCTTCGATGGTGGCGGTTGCGTAGTTGAGCATCTCCAGCTTGTCCTTGAGCCCCTCGGTGTTGAGAGCCACCAGGCTGTAGCGGGGGGTGACGTTGCCGAGGGCCGGATTCATGAATTTTACTGAGAAGACCGTCTCCACCACGTCTTTCTTGTTGGAGTCGAGCTTGGCGTCTACCGGTATCAGGTCGCAGTGGGTCACGTATCTGTAATTCTTGTCGAAGAATATGATTACGTGCTCTCCGTCTTCGTCGAAGTTGATGGCGTTTTCATAGATTTCGCCGTCGTCGTAGTTTTCCAGATTCTGGCCTCTGGTGGAAGATGAGGAGGTGTCGCTCAGCTTCACGCTCACCAAGGCATATCGAGCCTCGCCTTCGGCCAGATTCCAACGGGGGTCTTCACACTCGTCGAGAACGTCGGCTATGCACGAAGTGAACGTGCCGCAGCCGAGCACCCCCATTATGAGGGCGGCCGCCGTCTGAAATATTCTTTTATATGCCTGTTTGGTCATTCAAATTCCTCCTAAAGGGTCTCGTCCTGGTCGGGCACTTTCACCCAGTTGTTGATTATGATGCGGTTGGCGGTCCATTCGCCCTGGTCACCGATGATGTAGAAGGAGCAGTTGTAGGTGTCTTCGCAGTCGAGATACCATTGCTCCGTCTTCTCGGCGCTGCGCGTGGAGGTGAAGGTCTGCATCTCGAGCAGATATTTCAGGAAGGGGATGGCGAAGACTTCGCTCCCCTCCTTGTCGCGCACCACCAGTCTGGCCGTCTCCTTATGTGAGGCCATGAGGCGTGCCACCGACAGATGGGCTATCAGGGCGCCGGCCTCCACCTGGTCGCCGTTGTATTCCGACGTCGAGGTGAGTATCGAGATGGTGTGGGGGCTGTAGGTCAGCGTCTCGTCTTCGCTTATCAGGGAGTTGTCGTCGAAGTGCATCGTGCCGTTGGCGTCTTCGTAGCTTACGGTGTAGTCGCCGTCTTCAAACGTGGCTTCCGGATGCTGGATCCATACGGAGATGCTGTTGGTGTTTTTGGTAAGTTCCACCTTCACCGGGCGGTCGATGTTGTCGCCGGTGATGGTGACGTTGCGCGTCACGCCGTGATAGAGGTCTTCGAATTTCTCGTGTCTCACGGGGTTGCCGTCGGCCTCTGTCTTGATGCGGCAGTGGTCGCCCTCGGCGCGTGATGCGTATTTATGATTGAGCTTGAAAGCGTTGTTTTCATCGTTGGAATTGAGGCCACACCATGCAATGAAGGTGTAGGTGCCCGTTCCAAGACCCGTAGGCATGATGAAGCCGTCTACGAGATTGGAGGCATCTTCGGTTTTCTCAAAAACCAATTCTCCCGATTCTGCATCGAGAACGAAGAGGTGGACCGTCTCCACCGTTCCGACGAAGGCGTCGGGTCCTATGCCGTCTTTGCTCTGCAGGGCCTGACGGTTTTTTGTGAAGAGGAATTGCACCTTCACGGAGCAATCGCCTTCGGGGTCAAAGATGAAACTGTCGTTGCACGCCGCCATCAGGGGCAGAAGTGCCAACAGACTGGCCGACAGTATTTTCTTGACAATCTTATTCCTTATCATTTCTTGAATTCCTTGTTTTGAGGGTTGAGGGTTGAGGTGCGGCTCGCCGCAGCGGCCGCGATGGCTTGAAAAGAGAAAGGGGCGCAGGCTTTGGCGCCGTGTAGCGCCCCTTTTTCTATATGAGAGTGTCAGAGTGTAACGTCCTGAGTCGGAACCAGAGCCCAGTTGAGCACGATGATGCGTGCGCCGATGTAGTAGTCTTCGTCGTTCGGCGGAACGATGGGCTCGTTCGGGTTGGGTATTGCGTTGCCCAGACCTTCGATCTTGGTTACGTTGATGGTGTAGACGTGGTTGCGCACAAGGCCGAAGTCACCGCTCTTCACATTCTCCCAATTCCAACCTTCGTCGGTAGGCATCAGGCCTGCGTTTTCGTTGCCGGTGCGATAGAACCCGAGGTGCTTGACGGGGATGTTGAAGTAAGCTTTGCCGTTGTTGAAGGCGCGGGTGGTACCTACAGCCGAGAAGAGAAGACGGTTTACAACGTCTACATTCGCTGCGGTCACCTCCACGATCTCGCCGTTGAGGTCGGCATAGAGTTTATGGTCGCCAAGCTTGCTGAGGTCTACCTGCAGAGTGGTGAAGCGGCTGTCGAGAGCCATGTTCTGGAGCACGTTCAGGTTCGGGTGAGTCAGAACGAATGCGTCGGCATAACCTTGTGCAAACGTGCCGTTGTATACGGGGAGATACTCCTCTTCGGTATCGCCGTCGGCAGTGTTCTTGTAATAGAAGTTGATGGCCTGCTCCATGAAATATTTGGTCATGTTGGCCTTGGTGTAATACGTGTAGTGGTCGCTGTTGCCGGTTACGTAGAAGCAGTCGTCGCCTGTGGGGAGGGCCACTGTCTGACCCTGGGCGTCGGTTACCACATAATGGCCGATCATCACTACGGAAGCGATGGCCGAAGCCGGACCGGTTGTGAATTTGTAGGCATTTATGAGAGCCTGACCCTGAACGGTGTTTTCGCGGGCGTAGAGTGTGCTCGTGCCGTTTGCTGCAACATTCTTGGCAAAGCTCTTGTTCCCCTTGAGGGCGGCTGCCTCATTGAAGATTTCGTTGTATGAGTAATACTTGAGGCTGTAAGTGTCGTAGGTGCCGTCAACATTTTTATCCTTTGCAAGGTCGTCGGCTGTACGCGGATAGTGGGCCTCGTAGTAGGCGTGGGATTGTCCCCAGTAGCTACGGTGCTTGTCGGGGCTGTTCCAGCCGCTCCATCCTTCGAATACGTTCTGGAAGAAGCTGAAGTCGGCCGGCTGGCTGAAGTCGACGGTTTCGCCGTCTGCCTTGAAGAAGTTCTTCGTTACGTAGGTCTGAGGCTCCACTGCATTCACTGCCCAGGCTTCGGGAACGAACGTGAGGGTGTACTCTTCGCCCGAGTTGTCGGAGTTGGCCACCTTGATCCCTTTGATGATGTTGTTGTCGCCCGAAGTCTCGCCAAGCTGGAAGTTTACCTTTGCGGCGTAACGTTCCACGTAGATGTCTACTGTGGGGCTGGTGCTCGTGCCTTCGTTTCTGGCATCGATGGCAGCCTGGGCCTTCTGGGCGGTGGTGAAGATCTGGTTTGCCATGATCGGAGTGGCAACGATTCTTACGTTGTTCATACCGCTCACGGGGTCATTGCCGTAATATACGGAGTTGCTCATGGCAAAGAAATCGTGGTTGTTCACAGTCTTGATAAGGTCAGCCCTGAGGGTCTGCTCCACCTTGTTGATTGTGCTGAATTCGTCGCCTTCGAAGCTGGCGCTGATCGGGTTGACGAAAGCAATCACATAAGAGGGGATCAGTTCGCCCTTGTTGGCAGCCACCTGCACAACGCCCGAGTAAATCTTGTTGATGCTGGGGTCGGCGGGATTGGCGGCTGTTCCGGGTTGAACTGCGCCGGTGTTGTTTACGTCGTTCACTACAGTTACGTGCTTCAGTCTGTTGCCGTTGGCGTCAAAGAACAGAAGATAGATGGAGTTTACGTCGTTCTCAGTGCCTGTGCCCGCGCTGAAGTGGGGGTCTTCATCGGGTTTGTACGTGTCTTCGGCGGTATAGTCGCCGAGAGCACCCGAAGAGCGGGTCATGTCGTACGAACCGTTCACTGAGATGTTCATGTAGAACGTCTGATCTGCTTCGAGCACTCCGTCGGGCTCAGGCAGCATGTTGTCGTTAGCACATGATGCCACCGTAAGCATAAGAGCCGATGCAAATCCAAAAACTGAAAGTTTTTTGAAATTCATGATTGTTACTATTTGTTGGTTATATTAATGTTGTTCAATATAAGTTGGTTACGTTAAAACGATATGTTGTCGGGTTTCCCAATCGGCTTGCGCCGAAAGCTCCGGATTTCTCCTCCAGCCGTTTGAGTCTTCAGTTATGCAATAGCCTCATGAATACACATAATCAGTCTCTTCAGATGTTGGTTAAAGCCTATTGCGGGAAAAATCGCACAAAATTATAAAAATTCCTACATTTCACCAAATTTCCTCAATCGCAACTCCCAATTTTAACGAAACTTAACCCGAATTCAATTTTTATTGAATGCGGCCTAAACCGAAATTCCTGCTCTCCCTCCACTTCTGCCTCACGCTCTCCGCCATTTTTGAGACACTTAACCCTTGAAATTAGCATCACCAACTTCGGCCTAAATTTTAGTTTTTGAATTCGCCACTTGGCGCTAAAATTTGTTTGGCATTGATAAGCTCCACTCTGTTAGCCTGTTGGCGTGAAATAGGGTTGAGCTACCAGCCTCACGATTACGATTGAAATCCGGAGATAAAGGCGCCCCTGAAAAATCGGATTTGGTGGAATGAGGAAAAAAGTTTAATTTTGCAGTCTGAAACCACGAAAAGGAGAGATGCCGGAGTGGTCGATCGGGGCGGTCTCGAAAACCGTTGTACCTTTTAGGTACCCAGGGTTCGAATCCCTGTCTCTCCGCAAAAACAACACCGCCAGCCGCAGGCCCCCAAAGCCTGCGGCCCTCATTTTACCCCTATAATACCCAGCACTACCGGCATAGGTTGCCTTCCCTGAAACGTAGGCCCCCGTGGCCTCCCCAACCACCGCCGAATGATTCCAGTTGCTCTGCTTATTCCGTTTTCTCCGCTCCCTCCATTCCGAGCCTGCCGAAAAAATCAAGCTGGAAGTAGAAAAATCAATTAAAGGTTTGTCTCCGGGTGTCCCATTAGCCCCATTGGCCCCATTCCCTCTCCCTGATAGCTCCGACAACTGAAACCTGAAAACTGACAACTCGTTTGCTTTTTCCCTCCGCTTTCCTTATTTTTGCGCTATGTTTACACTCCCGGCAGCCGTCAAGGCTGAAATTGAAAGATGTTATGGCCAGCCACTCAAATATCCGGCCGACTGCCATCGCCTCGCCATCAACGTGCGCCAGACCCTGAATGAAACCATTGGCGTTACAACCCTAAAGCGCATCCTCGGTTTCGTCTCCGACGTTGAGGAACCGCGCAAATCCACCCTCGACATCCTGGCCCGCTATTGCGGTTTCACCGACTATGAGGAGATGAAAAGGAAGGTGGCGCCGGGAGGCGATTCCGATTTCGAACAGGACCCCGATATCGACACCTCGGCACTCCTGCCGGGCGCGGTGGTGAGGTTCGAGTATCTCCCCGACAGGAAAGTCAAGCTACGCTATCTCGGCAATTCAGAATTTGAGGTGGTGGAAAGCGAAAACGGCAGTCTGCAGCCGGGCGACATCATCACGGTGTCCAATTTTGTAAAAGACTCGCCGCTCACGGTCAGCAGTGTGAGGCGCAACGGCACCGATCTCGGCCGCTACACAGCCGGTAAAGTGTCGGGCATCACCTCGCTCTACTTGGAAGAACCCGATTCGGCCTCCTGACAGAGTCGCATATATCTCTCAAACACCGGTCCCCAGCGTTTCTTCTCCTCAGCCTGCAGCAGCTCGCCCATCGTGTCGTCGATCAGCGATGGCGACAGCTCCGTATATTTGGCTTTATACGGCGCGGTGTCAAATAGTTTGCGGTACGCTTCCTGATATGAACGGCTCACCGCCTTGGAGTCCTCCTGCGAAAACCGCTCTTTTTGAATATATGAGCCCAGCATCCTCTCGAAGCCGGAGAAATTTTTGTTGATATCTGCCATCATTTCACCTTTCAATTGCTCATACGCCTCATAAGAGAAAGAGGTTGAGGCGGTTGCAGGGGTAGGAGAGGGCGGCGTTGACGGGGCTGCTGAAGCGGCAGGAGTGGCGTCTGGCTGGCGCGAGGATGTTGCCGGCTCGACTGACGGCTCCGGGGTAGGTTCATCAGCAGGCAGAAGACCCGTTTCTGACTCTTGAATATCGGTTGGTATCGGCTCCTCGGCCGGCTCCTCAGCTGGCAGCTCTGCGCCCCGTTGATTTACAATAAAATATACCCCAACACCTAAAACAGCCAGCAGAAGGATGGCTGCAATCCAAGCGCCCCGGCTCGACGCGCGGCTTCTCAACAACCGCTCCAACTCCTCTTTTGAGGCGAGGCGTCCTTCGTGGGCCGGGAGAAGAAGTCGCCTCTCGATACGCTTGAACCGCCGTTTCGGGAAGCCGGTAGTTTCTGAACGAATATACGCCAGGATTCTTCCCAATCCGAAATAATCACTCTCGGCTCCTCTTTCGTCCGGGTCGGTCTCGGGAGGCAGCAAACCGGGCGTAAAGCCGCGGGTGTCGTCGTAAAAGTCTGATGCACAGAAACCTAAATCAACAAGTTTGAGAGTGGTTCCAACCCTTGAGATAATGACATTCTCCGGCTTCAGGTCAAGATGCACCACCTGATTGTGGTGGAGATAATCGATAACGTCGACAAACTCCCGCAAGAAACGCTCCACATTACCCTTGCTTTGAAAATACGCGGGGTTAGCCCTGATGAAATCCGGCAACGTCTCCCCGTCGATGAATTCCTGAACGATATAACGCCCCGCGGGGAGCAGACCCTCGGCAAAGATATACTTGGGGAGATTGGGATGGTCGAGGCGGAAACCGATCTCGGCCTCCTTCTTGAAAGCCGCGAGCATCCTGGCATCCTCGGCCAACTCCGGCTTTATCTCCTTGACAAACACTTTCTTGCCGGCGATACGCGACACATAGGCAATACACGTGCCGCCCGAGGCCCTCTCCAGCCGAGTGAGCCGCAGCATCCCGGAGCCCTCCGTTCCCTCTCTCTCAAATTCCGAATTCCTCATTCCACCCGCTTCGTTTCAGCCGCTGAGACAACGGCGCCGGTAAAATTAAGAGTTTAATCCATTATAACCAAATAAAACATTGCGTTTTTGTTCCGTATTTTTTCAGCCCTACCCACAAGAAGTCCCATAGCGACAGCGCTTTAACTCCCTCGTTAAGCTTCTTCTTCCATTTTTACTTCAGGAATCGCTTTCCGACCATCAATCTTTTTTGAAATATTGGGAACCCGTTTAAAGGGTTGCTTAAGCAAGTACAATCTTCAGAGCGATGAGATTTTCAAGGATACTTACACTATAAATTGTGAGGAGTTGCCAAAGAGGTAAAGATACGTTGATATATTTAAAGTCAGAGAATTCTTTCCGTCGCCAATTTCTTGAATGTGAAACGAACCATTGATAAAAAGTATTCCAGTTTAGGTAGGGGTTCTTTAAAAACCAATTGGCTGTCTCCACTTCAAGATGTTGATTGTCAGACCAACTAAAGACTCTTGCCCATTCCACCTTCCCGGATGAAGATATGCCTAAACAAATGACAAATTCGTTTTTATGCCCTCCCTGCCAAAAAGCTTTTTGCAATTCCGAAACACCTACACCTTTTGAATCGGGAAAGACAAGGATATATAGTCTCATTTGAATTTGAGCACCATGTTTTCCATTGAATCTTCGGAACAATCTCCTTATTCCCTCATCAACTGGAAAAGAATTGGAGAGTATGCATTCCGCGTCATGAAAAGCCCCAATTGGGGGATAATCATAAAGCCCCAGTTCTAAGGCGTCCTGCCTGGCAATCTTTCTGTGTTTGAAAATAGAATTTGAATTTTTAATTTTATTGACATAAGAATGCTTCTGGGTTACACTTACCCAACGCTGGTCATCAAACGTCATACCGAAAGTAGGTGGCATTACGGCAGCGTGCCCATATCGTATTCCGCCTTTTATGGTGTTTCCGGACCAAGAAAGAGGGAATGCTTTTACTCCCCATTGTTTGAGGACATAGTGATAGAATCTCCCATCTGTATTAACTGTAGACCCCAGTGAGGTAACAAAATGATATCTTTCCGGATGATACACATGTCGGATTTCTGTGGTGCTGTACGTTTTTCCGTTACTGTCACGTCGTGTAACGGTGTGGTGCTGAAGTTCCGTCCAAGGCGCTTCATATTGAATTCTTTGAACCAGACTCCCAATGTATTCCTCAGATCGGATAGTACAATAATAGAACAAACAATGTAACCCTGCTACCAAGGGTTCGCCTGAGAGGATAATCCAGAAATAATATTTCCATTCACCGCCAAACTGAAAACCGAATTTAAGCAACAGACAGGTGATGAGTGGGAATAAGTATGCAAATGCCACCATTTGCCAGAAGTTTCTGATGTTATCTCATACTGATGATAAAATCATCAATGCCCGATCCCATCACATTTTTAGTTGCAGTGGATGAAATCACCACATAAGGAATAGCTTGTTTGTTTTTAACAAACCAACATGACGGGTAAGATTCAATAAGGGTGGCCCGCTGATTGATGATGTCAAGCATTCTGGCCTGAACATTCATAAACTGGACCCGCTGAGCCTCGATAGCAATCATGAGATCTTTATAGAGAGATGTGTCAAAATTAGGATTTGCCTCTTGAATCCACTTCATCATATCGTTTCTGTCATGTGCGTAACGCCCGGCTATGATATCAGGGAAGATCTTCCCGAATGCTTCCCGATAATCAGAAGCGACATCGGCCTTTTCCTGAAGCACCTTGAACATCTGGTCTCTGACGGCCTCGATTTTCCCCCTTTGGGCCTCGCTCTCCTTGCGGAGCGAAATCTCTCTATTATTATAATGGAAGTAGAGAACACTTAAAATTATCAGAACACCGGCAATACAGATGAAAACAATAGCTAAAGCAGACATATTTAAAAAGTTAAGGTCTAAGTAACTTAGTTAGAAATGAAATGCCTTTTTTAACGGCTTGAGTGGTTGTGGATGAAGCTTCTTTGTATCTTCTTTTAGCATCCGGGTGACCCTCCAACATAGCCCAAAGAAACCAATTTTTTGCCCCTTCCAATTCATCTGAATCCTCAAGCATCTCCGCCTGATAAAACATATCTTGCGGAGTGAGTCCGTTTCTTCTTAATCTTAGCAGGTCTTGAATCATTTGAAAATCGTTATCGGGAAGTTTCACACCTTCCTGCCTCAACGTCATGATTCTATGCCTTATGAAGTTCTCTTCATCGCAGGTATCCCAATTATTTCCATTTTTATACCCTGGAAATTGCTGATTTTGACTCAACATATTTCCACAATTAGGGCAAAAATTCATCTCATCCGGGAATTCAATATTACAATTTTGACAAATTTTCATGGTTATGAAATTTAATGTAGAATTTAGTCAGAAGTTTAAAATCATAATCATCATCTCCCGAGTTGCTGAAATCAGTAAATAGTGCATAATTGGTCCAGTATAGAGAAGTTGAATCTAAATTTTTATTTCTAACCGTAAAATACCTGATCCCGGATACATAGGGATGGTGACTCCTCAGATACCTTGAAAGGAATTGTGGGAAAACATATTCCACCTTATACACACGCTCCTTTTGAGCTAACTCATCAGATGACGGGGATAGGTGATAATTGCAATAGCAAGTTGCAATTATGGGCCAAAACAAATGCCTTATGAAACTATTTTTTATAACATTGACTTCATCATTTTTTGGGGCTTTTGTCCATATTTCATATGCTTGCCTAGAATAAGGATGGGCTAAATCTAAAATTTGCCAATCAGGGTCGTTTTTAACATCATTATTACAGTATTTTTTCGGCTCATACATATAAATGGTAATCTCGTCTGCATCTTTAAATTCATATCTCAAGCATTCTTCTGTTTGTGATAAATAAAGCATCGGATATCCAGACTCAGAAAAACGACATGTATTACAATTGTAATTTTTAGATAATGGAGCGTGATATGCTTCTGATATAGGTTTATCAGTTAAATTCCCTCCACGGGCTCTGAAAAGGTTTGTTTCTAATTCTTTTTCAGGTACTAACAAGATAGATTTAAACTGACCTTTATTGTTAATTAACACTTTTCCCAAGAGGTTGAAAAGACTGATAAATCCAGAGTATGCATTATCAAATTCAGCTTCCTCAATTTTTTTAACCAATGATATTATTTGTTCAACGCACTGGTTTAGTAAAGAAGTCTGTTTGCCATCAAATCCTAAGGTTGAAGCATATTTTTGGATTAATGAGGAATATGCCATTAATTTGGAAGAAAGAATAGTGGACATT
This sequence comes from Muribaculaceae bacterium, assembly GCA_022509145.1. Classification (GTDB taxonomy): domain Bacteria; phylum Bacteroidota; class Bacteroidia; order Bacteroidales; family Muribaculaceae; genus Lepagella. The sequence goes on from JAFLTX010000011.1 coordinate 36,081, forward strand.
TTATCTCCCTCCTTTATATAGACCGGCAATTCTAATATTTTCAATTCTTCTTCAGAATCGCCATTGTTTTTAACTGCTTCATATATAGACATCGTCTCCATTATAACCCAGAATTATTTAAATTATCTAAAATTCCATACCATAGAGATGTAGGAAGCCCCACGAAAACGGTTCGAATTTAGAAATACATAAAGCAAGTATTCCGAATATTATCAGCAATACAATATCGACTACCAGATAAGCTTTCCAATTTGCACCACAAAAAGCAAAAAGAAGCCCACTGAAGAGTAGGGTCCAGACCCAACACCAGAATTTGGAATCGAAATCAGCCCAAATATCAATAAACATGGTACAAAGGATGCCAGGGAAGAAAATCAATACTGGGAGAACCAATGCGGCAATCAAAAATAAAACAACCATGCCACCCCCTGAACTACTTGAATCGGAAGAGGGAGTTCCGGTATTTAGAGGAGTAACGTCCAGACAATACATTTTTCCACAAGATGGGCACGCGCCGTAGCTTTGTCGCGTGGGCCCTGACGTCCAGCCACATTCCCTGCATATGATATTTACCATAGTCTTCACTTTTCTTTGCCTCCCGGCTCAAGGAGGCGATATAATCCTATAAAAGAAAAGTGTGAGCCTTCTTCGACTATTCTCGGTGGGCTCTGGACTGCCTCGGTATCAATAGTCAGGGAAACTCACACTGAAGGCAGTCTATGTAAAACCATCCTGTACTCACGCAAGGAGTGTACATATTTACTTACCTCAGCAAGAGCGTCCTGCTTTTCCGATACCAATGAATTGTCCAGATTCACCAAGGGAAACGCGAAACGCTTTTCTTGTCTATGTCTCGTCATTTAGGGCCTCGAGCCGCTATGACGTTGCAAATATAACATTTTTTTTACATTCTGCCTTCATGTGAGTCGCTTTTAGATTTCTTTTTCGCAAAGATATAGCTTTTGGCATCGCCCCCAAGCGTCCAAATTGTCCAAATTCATTCGTCAGGCTCATGCTCCATTTTCCACTTTTTGTAAGCCTCTTCACTCGGTTTGTAAAACCGGTTGCAATATACGGCCCCTTTGCTTTCAAACGTCCTTAAGACGGTCTCTTCTATCATATCGCGCTTTTGGGGATACTGAGCCGAGAGCTGTGACCCGTATGCCTCGGCGTCTTCCAGCGCTTTGTTAAATTCCCGCTGAAACGCTTTTGCATATTCTTTTTCGATCCAGCCGTCTTCAGCAAGCGGAGGGTTTGTGCTCATGTACTTCCCGATATGGGACTTGAGGCAGTTGTCCACATAATCTTTTATCTTCTTCTGAAGTGTGGCGTCGAGATCCGCTGAAGGTGCAGTTGCTACGGCCTTTTGAGGAGCAGCGGGTGCTATTTCCTGAGTTACGACAGGCTCCTCAGCCTTCTCAGAGTCCTCTTCTGTCGCAGGTTCGGCAGATACCACTTCTGCAGGCGCGGGGGTGCTTGCTGCTTCAGGTCCTGAATCCGACTCCCTTACCTGCCGGGCAAAGTACACTCCCGCCAATGCAAGGATAAGCGCCAATCCGATAGTTAAGGCTGCAAACCCCGGGGTTCTTCTTTTTCGGCGCGACGGGACAGCCTCCAGGGCTGCGCGGGCTGTCTTGAATCTTCGTTCGGGGAGGGGATGGGTTGCCTTGCGGATAAAGGATTGCCAGCGCTTCGCCTCGGGTGAGTGCTTGCATAATTTCGCCACCACCAGTCCGGCCTGATATATATCGGTCTGCACATCGGCATGGAGGTCTCCCTGTTCGGGCGCCAAGGTGCCTGCTGTGTAGCCGGGCGTAGTGTCGTATTCGGCACTCTCCGCCGCACCGAAGTCTATTATCTTCAAACGGTCGCCCCGGTGGGTGATCATCAGGTTTTCAGGCTTTATGTCACGATGGATCACCCCCTGCGAATGAAGGTAGTCGAGAGCCTCAAAAAGTTGGCGAACGATGGAATCCACGAATCCTTTCTTGCGGAGCCTCCCGTCGCCGTTCTCTATCATCTTGGCAAGCGTAAGCCCGTCGATAAATTCCTCATAAAGAAGGTTTTGCTCAAACTTGTAATAGCGGGGGAGGGCCGGATAATCAAGACGGAACCCGATATAAAACTCCTTTCGAAGCGACTCCAGCGTCTGAAGGTCGGCCGAGAATTCCGCTTTAGCTTCCTTTATAAGTTGGAGCGTGCCGTAGACTCGCGTTTTGAAGAAACAAAACCGCTCTGATTCCACGTTGAGTTTCTCCCTCCAGCCGGAAGCGGGGGTGGAGAGCTCTATTTTGTCGGAAAAGTCGCTGCTCATCTCTTGCCGGAGGGTAGTCTAAAGGATTCTGACCGCGGTTACGCCCGACTCCTGGGCGGCGGTAAAGGGGCCGAGGCTGCTGCCGGCTCTCTCGATGTCGGTGGCTATCAGTGGCAAACCCACTCCGGCTACGCCGAGAGTCATGATATCGCCTCTCTTGATTTTGGAATTGACGGCTTCTTCTACGGCATAACGGCCCTGCGACAGGTGGCGCAGACGTATCTCTCTGTCGGGCGCCCAGCTGATCTCGATACGCGTGCCGCTCTGCAAAGCGGCCAGATCTATGCCGTTGGGAGGGAGCAGGAAATCCGATGATGCCCCATCCAGGTAGGCTTCGAGCTCCCGGAACGATTGATACCCCAGGTAACGCGCCACGATTTCGAGAGTAGAGCCTCTCAATTGCCCGTCATAATCGAGTACCCCCGTGATGCGCTTGATAGTGTTGACCGACAGGCGTTCGCCCGTGGCCGACTCTATGTCGCTCTGCAACCGCTTGGCCGCATGCGGGTGGTTTACCTCGTAGCCGCTCTTTTCGGTGAGCAGCGCTGTCAGTTTCAGTTTGGCAGGTTCGTTTCGGCTAATCATTCAGTTTCGTGTCGGCTATGCATTCCGGATAGATGAAGTGCCATAAGATTCCCGGAGCAATGACCGGATAAAATTACAAATATCCCTTCAAATCCCCAAATTTAATTGAATTCGAGTGCATGCTTCCCCCCCCCGATAAAAAAGGAAGCCATGCGTCTGTGCTTGGCTTCCTTCTGATGTTTATTGGAATTTCCGTTTCTCAAAAATGGGAGAGAGGCGGATGATCATTTATGCCGATATAGCATGGTTAGGCCCAATAAATTTCTTTTCGGACCGCAGTCATTTTCAGTACACTACTTCTTCTGCTACTGCAGCTTCGGCAGGCGCTTCCGCATCCGCATCGTAGTAGTCTATCAGGGCTTCTTCTTCTGCAAAAGCTTGCTCCCAGTCGATATCTGCTTCTTCCAACGCATTCATAATGGCCTTTTCGTTTTCCTTGTAAGCTTTATACTCATCGGAAGATTGCATTTTTTCCTGAAGAAGCTCATATTTTTTCTTAGATTCCTTGCTCAATTTACCCTCATAATTTGCATCGGCAAGGATGAACATGTAGGATATAGTAGCCATAGCATCCTTATCCTTTTCAACCAAATCAATATCCATATTGTTAATTTCATCATAATTGTCCATGAGATAATCAATCATGAACTGATATTCTGCATCGGTAAATTCCGGCATCTTTTCCTCATCCATTGCTTTCAAAATCTTCTTGTCAAGCTCTTCCTTATTGACTTTAGAGCCACATGAAACAAGCGACATCATGGCGAAAGCCGCCATGCATACAAACATAAGTTTTACAATCTTTTTCATAATGATTTAATTTTATATTATTTGATTTTAGAATTATTCTTGTTCACACAGCAAAAACATCGCTGTGATTAAAAGAAATGCGACAGCAACCAATGTAATAATCGCCATCCACAACCCTGAGAAACCTAATGTATGGTGTTCCAGATGGTAACTCCTTGGCCAAATCATCTCCAATCCTAATATAATCGCGCCAGTTGAAAATATTCCCAACGGGGAGTCCCAGGTTCCTCTCACCAAAAGGTAAACTCCGGTAACCGCGAAGAGTATAATAACCGCAAGAGAGAGCGAAGAATAAGTAGACTCTGTCATCTCCGGCTGAGCAGTCAAGAGAAAATAGCAGATTCCCGATGCCACAGTCAAGAGGGCTCCTATAAATTCCTTTGACCTCAATATTAGTTTAGTTGCTATGATTACAGAAAATATCATAAAGACAAAGCTTGCAAGTTGGGTGCATGCTTCCACAGGGAAATCCACTATCTCCTGAAAAATCTGAAATTTCAACAATCCCTCCGGGCTTTCAAGTGCATTCATGGTTATTTTGAGCATAAATTCTTCATCCACGCGATCCATAAAGGCGTAATAAAAACCTGCGATAAAAAGACTCACGAATGCAATCCAAAATGCTATTCTTACGAATAATCTGCCCGGGAAATAATACAAGCTATAATCTTCCGTATCCAGACTTTCCATTTTAAAATTTGATGTTATATGAATATTTTAAAATCCCAAAAAACGCGGGGCGTCTGCTGCTCAAGGCTGGGGTTCACCGCCGCTGCCAATCCTGCCAAACGGTGGCTGGAGCTATCGTCGGTTCCTCTCCTCAATATCGTTGATAATCTTTGACCGGCTCGTAACGATAAATCTCGTCGAAGCCTAAATTCTTGACAAGGAAGAGGTTCTTGCTGCATTCAATGATTTCATTGCCGTAAATGGTATCATCGTCTTCGTAGTAGTCTACAACGTCGTACGCATCCCCTTTGAGAAAGAGCCTCAATTCAGTGTCAAATCGCTTGAACCAATCTTCGTTCATATCGAGGTTTTGGATGTTTATGTCGTCATCATATTCCTGGATAAAGAAATATGCCAACAGATCATCGTCATATTCTATATCCCACTGTCCGTTTCTGGTGATCTTGGCCAAAGCTGATCCCTCATAGTAATAATAGGTTTCTTCAGAAAACTCTCCGTCTTGGTGAAGAGTGAGAATCTCAACGTTTTGAAATTCAATGTTATCCGTAAAGTTGAAAGGGTATTCAATTCCCCACACACCTTTCTCGCCATCACTTTCCCACAAGAGGGTCTCCTTCATCTCTTTAATTTCACCGGAATGGGAGTTGCAGCCGGTGGTACCCGCGAGCATGGCAACGAGGGCTGCCAATGATATTACGTTAAAAGTTTTCATTTGTTGTGCAGTCGGCTATCGTTAAATCCTTACACTTCTGAGTCGCGTTGTGCGAGGTTGGCATAAATCAGTCCAATGGAGCATACTATTCCTATAAGCCATGCTATCCAGGTGGCGGCTCCGAATGAGGCTGACAAAACGCCGGCCACCACTCCGAAGGCTGCTCCAAGAACTACGCATAATGCCGGCCCGAGCACCGGGATATAGATGGCTATCGCAAGCAGGATGAATGCCGCTACACCATACCAAAAACCTTTGAAAACAAACCCCAAACCAATAGCCAGAACCACCAGCTGAGACCATAGGCATCCTCCGGGCGACTCCCTCTCTCCTGACAGAATATTCACTTCCATATTTTGCTCCTGATGCACCTCTTGCTTGTTTTCAATAACGATCTGAGGCTGTACCACTATGTTTTGCTGCAGACCTTTATTCGGGGTCTCGTTGTTCATTACGGTTGCGGTGTGGCTTGGCTGCAGTGTCCGGTGTGTTGGCTGGAGCGCTGTGTCGGGATTCTCACCGCTGGCGGCTACTTCAAGAGTCGCCGGTTCCTCATTTATATACTCTCTGCCTGCGGTTTCTTCTTGCAAAGCCGTTTCTTCGGGCAGCCATTCGCCGCAAAATCTACATTTCTTGGCGAGCAGGGCTATTTCCTCGCCACAATAAGGACAATTCTTTCTTTCCATTTTTTGTTCTTAGTTTCAAAATATTTGGGTATAAAAAGCCAAAGACGCGAGGCGTCTGCTGCTTCACGTCCTTGTTTATCAGGTATCGCCAAACACCTTAACGGAAGGACTTGAAGAAAAGCCACCTCACGCCGGACTATCATGCCACGGAACTCCCTTCGGCTTCCATGATCATAACGCTCCCCGACAGGCTTCTCTCCCGGCCAATTCCCTCCGTTGTCTATTGTTTTGGCGATTTAGATAAACGGGAATCTGCGGTCAAGACGTCTTTGGCATTGATTCCGGTATCTCCCGGCCTCTGCCGAGAATATGAATAAAATTCATCTCCGGAATCTTTTGCAAATTTAATGATTTTATTGCAAATGCCAAACATGAGATGGCTTTTGCAAAATTATAGATTATAGGCCGTCCCGGCTAATCGTGAACCATCTTGAACCAAACTCCCGCGCGTCCGCTTTCTCAATTTTTATTCGACGAGGCCTTTACCAACTCGAGCACTCTTCTAATCTCCTGATGGCACTCCTCCCTCAAGGCAGGGTCATTCTTTGTTTGGCTGTCTACCCACGCCCCGAGATCCTCCATCACATGCTCCTCCCACATCGCGTCTCCGTTCTCCCGGAATTTTCTCGACATTCCGCGGGTCTGCTCCGCCGTAAGCAGCACCATCCAATGCACAACCCTTTTCTGCGGATTGACCGCCGGCGTCCCCGTCTCTTCCGTGGTCTGCTCTGCCACCGGTGCAGGGTTGATGGCAGACATCTCAACAGGCGCCTCCTTCGCAGCATCCTTTACCGGCTCTACAGCTGCCCCTACAGAAGGAGCTTCCGTGCTCGGCTGCTCAGCAACCACCTCCTCTACATCCGGGCCCACAGCAGGGGCGGCCGCTTCGTCGCCATTTTCCGCCGGCTCGCGGGGAATCAGTATTAAGAAAGCCACCACAGCAGCGGCTATAATCGCCGACAGCAGAAGAAACACATTGACACCACTGCTGCCGATTTTTCCCCACGCCGCCTTGACCTCGCCCGCACTCTGCGGCCGCTCCGAAGGTTGCTCTGCGGTAAGCCCGCGAATCAGGTTTCTCACCTTCTTCCCCCTCCTTATGGGCAATTCTTCAATCACCCTCCCCAAGGCATAGAGATCGGAGGTGCCCCGGATCTGCGCCTCCGTCAGCTGCTCTGGCGACGTGTAGCCCGCTGTGCCGCCGTTAACCTTCAACGCAGCGTACTCCGGAGAGTCGGCAAACCCGAAATCGATGAGCTTTACGTGGTGCCCGTCGGCCGTAAGCATTAGGTTGGATGGTTTGATGTCGCGGTGCACGATCTGTCGCGATTCAAGGTATTCAAGCGCGTCGCACATCTCAGCCACAACCCGCTGCCATCCCTTTTCGTCGAGACCCTTATGCTCGATTGCCGAGGCCAAAGTCTCACCCTCGATCCATTCCAAGACGATACAGGGCCCCAGCCCCTCCACTTCTTCAAAAGAATAAGTATGGAGAATGCGCGGATGGTCGAGGCGGAAACCTATCTCGAATTCTTTCCTGAGCATCCCGATATAGAAAGGATCCTCACGAAGTTCCGGCTTCAACGCCTTGAGGGCAAACCGCTTGAGAGCCTTTCTCGCCTCGTAGACCTCCGTATGGCCCCTGGCCGAGGAAAAGACCCTCCGGATGCCGCCGAAGCTGTCGGAGAAAGAGAAATCGCTTTTGGAAAAGAATTCGGAATCGCTCATTTCATCACCATAATCGAAATGATACCGTCGGTTTTGCCGGCCACATACCCCTCGGCTATAACCTCGCCGGCGCGCCTTACATCCTGGCAGATCATAGGTTCGCCCTTCGCCATCACCGCGCAGCTGAACACATCCCCCACATTCAACTTCCCGTTTTCAGCCTCCGTCACCCTGAACTCCGAATTGCCCAGATATTCCGCCACGCACACCCTGTCGGGTTTCCAACGCAGCTGCACCTTGGCGCCCGGCATAAGATCGGAAGCGCGCACAATGTCAGAACTCAGAAAATCGGAGCTGTCCACGACAGCGTCGGCGCTGCGGAAATCATACCAGTCACGATAACCAGCAAACGCCGCAAGGATGGAGAGCACCTCCGTTGACGGTTCGTGCGGATAATCCACATACCCCCAGATCCGTTTGAGCGTGGAGACACTTACACTCCGGCCCGTGGCCTTCCGCAGCCTCAGACTGAACTCATTGAAATTCGACGGCCCCGCCAGCCTCTTCCCAAACACCCTCTCACACTCCCCCCTGAGCTCCTCAACCCTGTCTTGTCCTGAAATAGGTTTACAGGAAAAAGGTTAAAAATGTAAACTTAAA
>JAFLTX010000110.1 GCA_022509145.1 Muribaculaceae bacterium
GCTCTTGTAACAGGAGGTGTTTATGGAATCGGTTTCGCCATCGCAAAGGCTCTGCACGAGGCCGGTGCCAGAATCGTATATAACTGCAATAGTGAAAAATCTATGGAAACCGGTGTGGCCAACTATAAGGAAGCCGGCATCGATGCCAAGGGATATATGTGTGACGTAACCGACGAGGAGGCCGTAAAGGAGATGCTCGCCGATATCGAGAAGAACTACGGCGGCGTTGACATCCTGGTGAACAACGCCGGCATCATCAAGCGCATCCCGATGCACGAGATGGACGTCAAGGAGTTCCGTCAGGTGGTAGACATCGACCTCGTGGCGCCCTTCATCATGGCCAAGGCGGTCATCCCCGGCATGATTCAGAAAGGTCACGGCAAGATCATCAACATCTGCTCTATGATGAGCGAACTCGGCCGCGAGACGGTTTCGGCATACGCCGCAGCCAAGGGCGGTCTGAAGATGTTGACCCGCAACATCTGCTCCGAATACGGCGAGCACAACATCCAGTGCAACGGCATCGGCCCGGGCTACATCGCCACTCCGCAGACGGCTCCTCTTCGCGAGAAGCAACCCGACGGCAGCCGTCATCCGTTCGATCAGTTCATCATCGCCAAGACTCCCGCAGGACGTTGGGGCACGCCCGAAGACCTCGGTGGACCGGCTGTATTCCTGGCCTCCGACGCCTCCAACTTCGTCAACGGCCACGTGCTTTACGTCGACGGCGGTATTCTCGCCTACATTGGCAAGCAACCGTAACAGGAATTATAGAAGTTATAGAAATTATAGAAGTTATATAAGTTCTATAAGTTCCGGAAAGTAAAGAAATCTGATATGGAAGGTGTTTTTTCATATATAATCGGGCTTGGGGCAGCGGTGATGATGCCGGTCATCTTCACTGTGCTTGGGCTCTGCATCGGCATCAAGTTCGGCAAGGCGCTGATGGCCGGCCTTAAGGTCGGCGTCGGCTTCGTCGGACTTTCCATCGTGACGGCCCTCCTCACAGAGACAATGGGTCCGGCCCTGAAGGATATCGTGGGTATATATGACCTGCAGCTCGGCGTCTTCGATATGGGATGGCCGGCAGCGGCTGCCGTAGCCTACAACACGGCTGTGGGCGCATTTATAATCCCGGTGTGTCTGGCGGTGAATCTGCTCATGATTTTCACCAAGACCACCCGCACGGTCAACATCGACCTCTGGAACTACTGGCATTTCGCCTTTATCGGCGCTGTGATTTATTTCGCCGCCGATTCTCTGGCTTGGGGTTTCTTCGGAGCCATCGTCTGCTACATCATCACCCTGGTGCTGGCAGACTGGAGCGCCAAGAAATTCCAGACATTCTACAAAGATATGGACGGAATCTCCGTGCCCCAGCCTTTCTGCGTGGGCATCGCTCCCTTCGCCGCGGTAATCAACAAGGCTCTCGACAAGATCCCGGGCATGAAGAAGATGGAGATCGATGCGGAAGGGATGAAGAAGAAATTCGGCATCATGGGCGAGCCCCTTTTCCTCGGTGTCATCGTGGGCATCGGCATCGGATGCTTCACCTGCACCTCGTT
>JAFLTX010000111.1 GCA_022509145.1 Muribaculaceae bacterium
CTCTCTGCGACGAGAACCATCCCATCGTGCTCGAGGCAATGGAATTCCCCGATCCGGTGATCGGTATCGCCGTTGAGCCCAAGACTCAGAAAGACCTCGACAAGCTCGGCGTAGGCCTTCAGAAACTCGCTGAAGAAGACCCGACGTTCAAGGTTGAGACCAACGAGGAGACAGGCCAGACCGTGATCAGCGGTATGGGCGAGCTTCACCTCGACATCATCATCGACCGTCTGAAGAGGGAATTCAAGGTGGAATGCAACCAGGGACGCCCGCAGGTGACTTACAAGGAGGCCATCACCAAGCCGGTAGAGCTGCGTGAGGTGTTCAAGAAGCAGACGGGCGGTCGCGGTAAGTTTGCCGACATCATCGTTCGCGTTGAGCCGGCTGACGAAGACTTCGAAGGAACTCTCCAGTTTATCGACGAAGTCAAGGGCGGCAATGTGCCCAAGGAATACATCCCCTCTGTGCAGAAGGGCTTCCTGACAGCGATGAAGAACGGCGTCTTGGCAGGCTATCCCGTGGAGAAACTGAAGGTGACTCTTCTCGACGGCAGCTACCACCCCGTAGACTCCGACCAGCTTTCATTTGAACTCGCCGCCATCCAGGCGTTCAAGAAGGCGAGCGAGAAGGCAGGGCCGGTGCTCCAGGAACCGATCATGAAGATCGAGGTGGTGACTCCGGAGGAGAGCATGGGCGACGTGATAGGCGACTTGAACAAGCGTCGCGGCCAGGTGGAAGGTATGGAATCGAGCCGCAGCGGAGCCCGCATCGTGAAGGCAAAAGCGCCTTTGGCAGAGATGTTCGGCTACGTGACGGCATTGCGTACCATCACATCGGGACGCGCCACAAGCACTATGTCGTTCAGCCATTACTCGGAGGTGAGCAGCTCGATTGCGCGCAATGTGCTCACTGAAGTGCAAGGCAGAGTAGACCTCATAAAATAAAAAATAACAAAACAACAACTTATATATGAGTCAGAAAATCAGAATCAAACTAAAGTCTTACGACCATAATCTCGTCGACAAGAGCGCCGAGAAAATCGTGAAGACAGTGAAGAGCACGGGCGCGACCGTAAGCGGACCGATACCTCTGCCGACGCACAAGCGCATCTTCACCGTAAACCGTTCGACCTTCGTCAACAAGAAGGCACGCGAACAGTTCCAGCTGTCGGCCTATCAGAGGCTGATCGACATCCACAGCTCCACATCCAAGACCATCGATGCTCTGATGAAGCTCGAGCTCCCCAGCGGCGTTGACGTAAGCATCAAGGTGTAAGGGCCGGGAAAAAGCTGAAAAAGAAACATTAAAGGAATAAATTAACTAATAAATAACCATAAAGAAATGCCAGGATTAATTGGAAAGAAAATCGGAATGACATCCGT
>JAFLTX010000112.1 GCA_022509145.1 Muribaculaceae bacterium
TATTTGATAAACTCCTCTGCGAGGTCCATGTTGTCGTTGATGTCGTAGAACGCCATTTCCGGCTCGATCATCCAGAATTCGGAGAGGTGGCGGGCAGTGTTGGAGTTTTCGGCGCGGAACGTGGGGCCGAAGGTGTAGATCTGCCCGAGGGCGGTAGCTCCGAGTTCGCCTTCGAGCTGGCCGGAGACGGTGAGGCTCGAGAGCTTGCCGAAGAAGTCTTCGGAGTAGTCGATGGAGCCGTCTTCCTTGCGGGGAAGGTCTTCGAGCGGGAGGGTCGTCACCTGGAACATAGCTCCGGCACCCTCACAGTCGGAAGCCGTGATGAGCGGGGTGTGGAAATAGAAGAACCCCTTGTCGTTGAAGAATTTATGGATGGCATAAGCCATTGCGTGGCGGATGCGGAGCACGGCGCCGAAGGTGTTGGTGCGGGGACGCAGGTGAGCGATCTCACGCAGGAACTCGAGCGAATGGCCCTTCTTCTGGAGGGGATATTCGTCGGGGTTGGCCGTTCCGTAGATTTCAAGCGCATCGGCCTGAAGCTCAACCGACTGGCCTTTACCCATCGACTGCACCAGAGTGCCTTCTGCCTTGATGGCCGACCCGGTGGTAACCGGCTTGAGCTGCTCCTCGGTAAACTTGGAGAGGTCGAAAACTATCTGGAGGTTCTTGATGGTGCTGCCGTCGTTGAGGGCCACGAACTGAACGTTTTTGTTGCCGCGGCGCGTGCGCACCCAACCCTTGACAGTGAGGGGCTTACCTACAAATTCATCAGGACGAGAGAGGATATCTTTAATACGGATCATTTTAGGCTTTGAAGTTTAAAATTATGTAGCGATAATCTTATTCAAACGAACCCATTCTGAGGAAATTGACCTCTTCCTGAGTGAGATAGCGCCAGCGGCCGCGGGGGAGGTTCTTCTTGGTGAGGCCGGCGAAGTAGACGCGGTCGAGTTTCACCACGCGGTAGCCGAGGCTTTCAAAGATACGGCGCACGATGCGGTTGCGGCCGGAGTGGATCTCGATGCCAGCCTGGTTGCGGTCGGTGTCGTTGACGTAAGAGATTGCGTCGGCATGGATTTCGCCGTCTTCGAGCTCGATGCCGTCGGCGATGCGCTGCATATCTTCCTCGGCGATGTCCTTATCGGTCCAGACGTGATAGATTTTCTTCTTCACGAATTTGGGGTGAGTGAGCTTGGAGGCGAGGTCGCCGTCGTTGGTGAGCAGGAGCACGCCGGTGGTGTTGCGGTCGAGACGTC
>JAFLTX010000113.1 GCA_022509145.1 Muribaculaceae bacterium
ATGTGGCTGTGGTAAGCATGTTTTCTTTTGATCTTACCGGTGCCAGTCAGTGCAAAGCGCTTCTTTGCTGCACAATTTGTCTTTACTTTTGGCATTGTTGTTTAAAAATTAGTAGTTATCATTTTTACCTCGGCACTTATGATCTCTCTTTTGTTGCGGTGCCTACGGTCACAATTTAATCTCTTTTTTCAGTCTTGAGCCTCGGTCTCGTCATTGGCTTCGGGCTGAGCCGGTTTGGGAGCGGGAGCTTCCGGGCGCGGGGCCTTCTTCTCCTTATCTTTCTTCGGCGGCGTCTTGAGCGGCGATATCATCAGGATCATCCTTTTCCCTTCGAGCACCGGCATCTGCTCCACCTTACCCAGGTCTTCCAGGTCGTTGGCAAATCTGAGCAGCAGCAGCTCGCCTTGCTCCTTGAAGAGAATGGAGCGGCCTCTGAAGAAGACGTAAGCTTTCACTTTCGAGCCCTCTTTCAAGAACCCCTGGGCGTGCTTCAGCTTGAAGTTGTAGTCGTGGTCGTCGGTCTGCGGGCCGAAACGAATCTCTTTCACCACCACTTTTGTAGCCTTGGCTTTCTGCTCTTTCTGCTTCTTCTTCTGCTGATAGAGAAACTTCTGATAGTCGAGAATCTTGCACACCGGCGGTTCGGCCGTGGGAGATATCTCAATCAGGTCGAGCTCGAGATTTGCCGCGATGCGACGCGCCTCCTCGATGGGATAGATTCCCTGCTCTACGTTGTCGCCTACAAGCCTCACCTCGCGAGCGCGTATCTGCTCGTTGATCATGTGAGGATTCTTCGACTGCCTGTCGTCGTGTCTCCCTCTGCCGCCCGGTCCCGGGCGCCCTCCCATCGGTCTGGGAGCTCCAAATTGGGGCCTTTTATTCATTCAATTCTTATTTCTCGACTTTTTCTTTTTTTATTTCTCCTGTCATTGAAGCCACTTCGTCGTTCAATGCGGTTGCAAAGTTAATGATTTTCATCGAACCTTTATCACCTTCGCCCTGTTTTCTTACA
>JAFLTX010000012.1 GCA_022509145.1 Muribaculaceae bacterium
AGACCGATCTTACCACCCTTCGAGTAGGGTTCGAGAAGGTCGATCACCTTGATACCCGTGAAGAGTATCTCGGTGGAGATAGCCAGATCGTCGAAGGCCGGAGCCGGCTGATGGATCGGGCGAAGATTGTCGCGTGAGATCTCTGCGAGGTGGTCGATGGGCTCGCCTATCACGTTCAGAAGGCGACCTTTTACCTGATTGCCCGTAGGCACGGCTATCGAGCGGCCGAGGTTTTCAACCTTCACTCCGCGTCGCACGCCGTCGGTGCTCTCCATGGCCACACACCTTACGGTGTCTTCGCCGATATGCTGTTCTACTTCCAGAATCAGGGTCTCGCCGTTGTCGCGATCTACCTTCAAGGCAGTATAGATGGGAGGAATGTTCTCCTTGCCGCCCTCAAACGTAACGTCGATTACCGGCCCGATTACTTGTGTTACTTTACCGAAATTGGTGCTCATATATTTTTCTATGTATATTTTTTCAGATTAAAAATGCCAGCCGAGTGCCACGAAGATTGCCATAAGTATGAGGTTGGCCAATGCAAACGGCATCATATATTTCCATTCAAATGCCAGGAGTTGGTCGATTCTGACGCGCGGGAAGGTCCATTTGAACCAGATGATTACAAACGAGATGAAGAACGCCTTGGCAAGGAACCAAACCGGACCGGGAATCACGTTCATGGCGTCGTTGAAGCCGTCCCAACCGGGCACGTGCAGGGGCATCCAGCCGCCGAGGAACATCAGAGTGGCGATACCCGACACGATGAAGAGATTGAGATACTCGGCCAGGTAGAAGAAACCGAAGTGGATACCAGAGTATTCTGTGTGGTAACCGGCGATGATTTCATGTTCTGCTTCAGGAAGGTCGAAGGGGCCGCGGTTTGTTTCCGCCGTTGCAGCTATCACGTAGATTATGAAAGCGATGATGGCGGGAATGTGGCCCTTGAAGAGGAACCATGCATCCTGCTGGGCCCATACGAGCTCGCTGATGCTCATAGTCCCTGCCAGCAATACGATGGTCATGATCGCTATCCCGAGAGATATCTCATAACTGATCATCTGGGCGCCTGAACGCATCGCACCGATAAGGGTGTATTTGTTGTTTGACGACCATCCTGCGAGCAGGATACCGAGCACACCTACCGACGAGACTGCCAGAATGAAGAATATACCGATGTTGAAGTCGATGATCTGCAATCCGTTGCCCCAGGGGAGGCAGGCCAGCATCGTCACAGACGAGGTGATTATGATGTAGGGAGCCAGCTTGAAGAGGAATTTGTCGGTTCCTTTCAGGCAGATAAGCTCCTTGACCAGAATCTTAAACATATCTGCGAACACCTGCAGCACACCCCACTTACCCACACGCATCGGGCCCAGACGGCACTGGAACCATGCGCAGAGCTTACGTTCGTAAAGGATATAGAAGAGGGCGAGCACGGTGTATACAGCCAAAAGCAAGATGCCGATGATCACGCACTCTATCGCGATGGCCAATCCCTCGTGCATCCCCATTCCGAGGAGCCAGTTGTTGAATTCAGATGTCCACCTTCCGAAATTAAACATATCTAATCTCTAATATCTTTGTCAATAATCTGTTATCTATCAATGTCGGGAATCACGAAGTCGAGCGCCGCGCCGATTGTGATGAGGTCGGCGATCATATACCCGGAGCAAGTGAGGTCCATCACTCCGATAAGGTTGAAGCAAGGACTCTGATAATGCACCCTGTAAGGAGTCTTTTCGCCTACGGATTCGATGAAGACGCCGAATGTGCCGCGCGAAGCCTCCACCTGCTGATACCAGCGGCCTTCGGGAAGCTTTATTACCTTCGGCACCTGAGCGCGAATCTCGCCTTCGGCCGGGAGAAGCTCGAGAAGCTGCTTCAAGATCTTGCAGCTTTCCTCGATCTCGCGCATCCTGACCATATAGCGGGCGTATGAATCGCAACCCGTTTCGAGCACTTCCTCAAATTCCACCTCAGAATAGCAGGCATAAGGGTGCTTCTTGCGGCAGTCGCAGCTCCAGTTGCTGCCACGTCCGCTCGGGCCCGTGATGTCATAATTTATGGCCTCCTCTTTTGAAAGCATACCTACTTCCTTGAGGCGGTTCATCGCGATGATATTACCCGTGAACACCTTGTGATATTCCTTCAGCCTCGAAGGCATGATATCAAGCAGGTGCTGCACGTCTTTTACGAAGTCAGGGTGAAGGTCGGCTATCACGCCGCCGATCACATTATAGTTCATCGACATTCTGGCGCCGCAGGTCTTCTCGAAGATATCGAGCACCATCTCGCGCTCGCGGAAGCCGTAGAAGAAAGCTGTGGTGGCGCCGAGGTCCATGGCTGTACACCCGAACGACAGCAGATGCGACGAAATTCTCATCAGCTCGTCCATCATGGTGCGGATCACCTGAGCCCTGCGGGGCACCTCGATGCCGAGAGCCTTCTCGATACACATGCAGAGGCAGTGGCGGTTCTGATGGGCCGACATATAGTCCATCCTGTCGGTAAAATGCAGAATCTGGGGATAGGTGAGCCCTTCGCTCATCTTCTCGATGCCGCGATGGATGTAGCCCGACACGGCGTCTACTTTCTTCACCGTCTCGCCGTCGACCGACGCGCGGAAACGCATCACGCCGTGGGTCGAGGGATGCTGCGGGCCGAAGTTGACCACATATTCGTCTTCGCCGAACACGCGGCCGGGCTTCTTCACGATCTTGCCGTCGGCTTCTTCCACCCACATCGCCGTCTCGTCTTCGTTCATCTCATCCTCTTTCGGGATGGGGTTGCGTTCCGGGTCGGCGTCATAATCCTTGCGGAGGGGGTGCCCGTTCCAGTCGTTGCGCATGAACATGCGGCGCATGTCGGGATGGTTGATAAACCTGATTCCGAAGAAGTCATACACCTCACGTTCCTGGAAGTTGGCCACTCTCCAGAGGTCGCTTACGGTATGGATAAACGGATCGTCTTTATCCGGGGCCAACACCTTCACACATATCACATCCCAATCGTGAGACGTCGAAGTGAGATAATAGAGCACGCCCACCGATTCCTTCCAGTCCATGCCGACTACTGCCGTCAGCACGTCGAAGTCAAGACGCGGGTCGTTCTTAAGTTGCTCGGCAACGGTGTGCCAGTCCTTGTCGGCCACATTCACCAGCAGGCAGTCGCCTTCTTCAAATGTCGCTGCCGGATATATTTCGCTTATTATAGTCTTAAAGTCGCTCATCGTCGTTTTTATCAATCGTCGCTTTCTTTCAATTGAATTCCGTGCGCTTTATTTATTTCGATTCAAGCAATTCGCGTTCTTCGGGGTGCTGCGCGAAAAATTCTTCTATCTTCTCCTTGCGATTTGTGCCTCCGAAGAATTTCTGCACCTTTATTTTTCTCTGGAGCTGCATCAGACCGTAGAAAAACGCTTCCGGACGCGGAGGGCATCCGGGGATATAAACGTCTACCGGCAGAATCTTGTCGACTCCGGGCACAACGCAATAAGAATTCTTGAACGGACCGCCCGACACTGCGCAACCGCCACATGCGATCACGTATTTCGGCTCGGCAAGCTGCTCATAAAGCCTTACCAACACCGGCGCCATCTTATGCACGATTGTGCCTTGCACCATAATATAGTCGGCCTGGCGGGGCGAATTGCGTGCCACCTCGAAGCCGAAGCGGGCCATGTCGTAGCGCGCGGCGCCGAGGCTCATAAACTCGATGGCGCAGCAACTCGTGCCGAAGCATAGAGGCCACAACGAGTTGGATATACCCCAGTTGATAAGCTTGTCGAGGCTGCCCACCATCACGTTGGCGCCCGACGAATTCAGCTCTTCTACCAGACTGTCGATGTATTCATTATCCTTGAAATCATCGCGAGTCATGCTTTTGATTTTCACTTCCATTTCAATGCTCCTTTCTTCCAGGCGTAAGCCAGACCTAAGATTAAGATAATCATGAAAATACCGATGCAGAGAAGGCTCGAATGTCCCAGATTGCGGGCAACTACAGCCCAGGGATACATGAACACTGTCTCGACATCGAAAATCAAAAACAGAATGGCGAAAATATAATATCCTGACTTGAATTGAATCATCGATTCGCCTCGAGTCGGGATACCGCATTCATAAGCCTCAGATTTCCTTACTGTGAAGGAGCGAGGACCGATCATTTTGGCTATAAAGAGAGCGATGAAGACGAGAAACATACCCGTCAGGGCGCCCGTGATAGCCAGAGTGCCGTTGCTTATCTCTAAAAGCAAACTCATATAATGGTTTAAAGGTTAGAGTGTTACAAGTAGTAATCGTTTCATTTGAATGCACACGCTCTGCATTCTTGCGCAAAGTTAGTCATTTTTTCTCAATCTCACAAAAAATTTTTCATTTCTAAGATTTTATCCGGATTTTTCGGGATACGATCTTCCTCTCCTTACTTTATTCCCCTCTCCCCTTTTTCGTTGATTGCGTCGCTACGACTCTTCAAAATTTTTATTCCCGTTGAATAATATTGTTTTTGCTCCGTTAGTTTATTAGAGTAGATTTTCACTATCCAGAATAAATGGCAACCAAGCTACCGATAGACGAACGAAAACTTGTGGAGATGCTCAAAGACGAGCAGACTGCGCACAAGGCTTTCGAGATGCTTGTTGACCTCTATTCCCAGCCTCTCTATTGGCAAATCAGAAAGCTCGTGATCAACCACTCCGAGACCGACGACCTTCTTCAAAACGTTTTCTTGAAAGCCTGGAAAAACATCCATAATTTCCGAGGCGACGCCAAGCTTTCCACGTGGCTTCACAAAATCGCCATCAACGAGAGTCTAAACTTTCTGCACCAGGAGAAGCAGAAACGCGAAATCACCGACAATTCCGACGACAATTTCTTGCTCGCAGGAATAGCCGCCGACGAATATTTCGACGGAGAATCAGTCGAGGCGCAGCTGCTTCGCGCGGTGGAACAGTTGCCTGAAAAGCAGCGCCTGGTCTTCAACATGCGCTATTACGACGAGATGAAATATGAAGAGATCTCCGAGATTCTCGGCACTTCGGTAGGCGCTCTCAAGGCCAGCTATCATCACGCCGTGAAGAAAATCTCGGCCCAACTCGGCATTTGACGCCAACACTCTTATAAGCTCATTCCACATACTCCTTTCCAGCCATTTTACTTGCGGACATTACTATCTCGCTGGTTACAAAACTTTTACGGCAGCCTTTTGAGGTATCTGAGTTCGGACAGGTATAAAAAGAAAGTTCCTCAATTTCACAATCAAGGAACCACGCTTTCCATAAATACTTGTAATGAACTAACCTAACATCATGAAACGATTATACCATTATAACGCCTCGTTGTAAAAAAGGTTCACCACAAGTAAAAAATATTTTTTATCGGTCGGGGTTTATTACTCTTTTCTTCCCGTTCACGATATAGACGCCGGGAGTAATGCCACCTTTACCGGCTCTTTTCCCTGACAAATCATATATCTGATTTCCAGAGAGTTCATCACGCGTAAGATCATTCACTCCGTTTGACTCCTGCGACAATGTGACCGTCACCGCTCCCGTTCCCAGCAGGTCTTTTACACTTTCTGCCGTGGCTCCGTCTATCTTCCCTATCGGAGTGTAGCTCCAGGAGTTGCTGCCGTAGAAGATTACGAGCTGGTTGCCGAGATAGAGCATCAAGTCGCCGGGTTCGGTTGTAATCTGCCGGTCTTGAGTCGGGAGCGAAGCCGGAAGCGAACCCACCACCTCAAAACCTCCGTAAGGCGACATCTCCACCGTCACCGGGAGAAGCTTGAGCAGCTCCTGGGTCGCCGCATTTTCCGAGAGCGTCACGAGAGCCGTCTTTCCGTTGACACTGAGCGTTATTTTCTGTTGAGCCTTAACCATAACTGAAATAAAAATCATTAAACAAACCAAAGTAACTTTCTTCATAATCACTCTTTTATCAAAACAATCTCAAAATTACTATTCCAATCACCACCAGCACCAATCCAAGATACTGGACCGGCCGGATCTCCTTCTTGACAGCCCCGAGCAGCCCATATTTGTCGATGATAAGGCTGTTGGTCAGCATCCCGCAAATACTCGTCACCAGCAGTAATCCGATGCCGGTCTTGGAGGCAAAAAACGCGAAGCCGGTAACGAACACACCTCCGATTACACCACCTGTCCAGGTCCACCACGGGCGGTTGAGCGAGAAGATTTTGAGGATATTCACACGGTCCGAAGGGATAATCACAGTCAGAAGCACGAGCATCACTGTAGCTGTGAAAAACGAAATGAACGCGGCATGCACCGAGGAATACAATCCTATGGAAAGGAGGCTGTTCATCGACGGCTGCATGGCAAAAATCGCACCTCCGCTCACACCCATAAGCTGCCACCAGAGCAGATTCCCCCTTCCCTCTTTTCTCTCCTTGCGCATCACAACGCAAAGTATCCCGGCCAAAAGAATCAGCAACGCCAAAATTCTACTTGGCGTCAACGGGTATGTCGGCGACCTCAGCAACCCCAGGCTGTCGATCACCACTCCCATCCCTATCTGCCCGAGCATCGGCATCAACGCCGTCTGCACAGCTCCAAGTTTTGGGAAGATTATGATATTGACGGTCAGACCCCACAACCCGCACAATCCTCCGAGCCAAGCCCACCACGGCAACTCCGAAAAGAGCTGACTGTCGATCGCTACAGATCCTTTCTGCGAAAGCGTTATAAGTGCCAAAAAGAGGGTGCCGACGGTAAACGACACCAGCGACGCCACCAGGGGAGAAACCACAGAACGGCGCAACCTGGAATTGGCCGCCGTCTGAACAGGGGTCATAAAGCCGAGGAAAAATATAGGAATCAGAAGCCACATATCCTCATCTCGTCTTCCTTATTCTTTTATTCTTGAAGAAACTCCTTCCATTCTGCAAAATCTGATTACTGCGAATCAATTCTCCAATTTCCACCCGTGGTCATTATGGTAGATCATCTGCCGTGTCATTCCGCCGTCTATCACAATATTCTCGCCGGTGATGAAGCCGGATTCGTCTGAGGCGAGAAACAATATCATCGAAGCTATGTCGTCAGGTCGGCCTACACGCCCAACCAATTGCTGCGATGCATCTGGACCATCGAACACCTCGTCGGTCGTGTTTATCCATCCCGGGGAAATAGAGTTTACCCGCACTTTCGGAACGAGCGAAACAGCCAGCGAATGCGTCAGAGCTGATATGCCGCCTTTGGCAGCCGTATAACTCTCGGTTTGCGGCTGGCTCATCGTGGCGCGCGTCGAAGATATATTGATTATCGAGGCGCCTTCTGCAAAATTATTCTTGAAAAGTTTGCTCAAATAGAAGGGAGCGGCGACGCCAACTTTCTGAGCATATACAAATTCCTCCCAGGAGCAGTCGTCGATCCCGACCATAGGAGGCAACGCATTGTTTACAAGCACATCTACGGCGCCGTGCTTCCCAATCACATACTCCGCAAAACGTTCCAAAACTTGAGGGTCCGCAATATCGCCCACAAACCAGTCTCCCGGCTGCAGGTCGATGATCTCTACCTTTGCTCCTTCCTCCCTGAAACGCTGCGCGGTGCGCGCCCCTATCCCCTGCGCCCCGCCGGTCACGACCACTGTTTTATCCTTGAATCTTCTCATAATTTTCCGCTTTCTGAGAAAACGTTTTCAGCTTTCCAATTATTTTTTTGCAGACGATTAAACTTACAGCCGGGCGCCTTGTCTAAGGTGTATAAACGTTTGATTGAAAGATGCGAAGCGAAGATATTTTAAAAGAGAAATATGGTAAAAAGGTGCCCTTCGAAGTTCCGGAGGATTATTTCAACACGTTGAAATCCAACGTGATGAAATCTCTTCCCGAGTATCCTGAGAAGCCGAAGCAGGTCAAACTGTCGCGCTGGCAGCGGCTCAAGCCATACGTATATCTGGCTGCCATGTTTGCCGGCATCTGGTGCATGATGCAGGTGTTTCACCACGTAAGCTCGGTAAATTCTCCCAAAACAGAAGAGATTTCCTTCGCCAACCTCGAAGCCGACCCCTACGATTACTATATCGACAACTATATGGGCAACGATCTCGAACTCGAAGACGAAGTCATCTCCCTTTACCCGAACATGGACGACTTCAAACGAGATTTCTACGCCCAGCTTTGATTTGTAATCCTTTTTAACTTTTTTTGCTTTTAGTTTAACCTGTTTCTTTAGACCCCGACGCTATGAAAAAGTTATTCCTTCTCCTCATTGCCCTGGCATTCGCCATCCCCTCTTTCGCGCAGAAAAGCGACCGGAATCACAACCGCGACGACCGCAAGAAAGAAATGCAGGAATTCAAAATCAACTATATCGCCGACGAGATTGACCTTTCAGGCGACCTTAAAGAGAAGTTCGCTGAAATCTACTCCCAGATGGAGCAGGAGAGGCGCGCCATCTTCAAATCGATAAAATCTGCCGAGAAGATCACCGAAAACGCCAACGCCACAGAGGAAGACTTTGAGAAAGCAGCGGCAAAGATATCGCAGTCGAGAGCCGAGATGGTGAACCTTGAAAAGAAATACGACGAGAAATTCGCCACGTTCCTCTCGCAAAAACAGCTCTTCAAATTGCACCAGGCTGAAATGAAATTCATGGACAAGATGCGGTCCATGCGCGACAATAAAAAGAAATCAAAAAAATAATTGCAGGATTGGGCTTATGGCATATAATTTGTTATCCACACTTCGCCGTGTGACTATGAAGACTGTCGCCCTGGCAGTCTTTATATTTTCCACTACCAACGTATTGGCAAGTTCCAACTCTAATTCCTCCACTATGCGACAACCTAATTTTGCCTTCCCGAAAACCGTAGAAGAAAATTCCCGTAAAAATCTTGAAAAGGCCCTCAACAAAGGCGATCAGGCCGACGCTCTGTATCAGGCGATGAACCTGGTGATAGCCACCGACCTCATCAGCCTGGAAAACGTAGAGGCCAACATCTCCGAGCTCAAGCTTCTGCAATCAAAGCTTTCAGCCCCTTACAGCGGCCTCGCCGACCTTCTTCTGGCAACGCTTTACTCCAACATTTACCTCTCTGACCGCTGGACATTCGACAACCGCAATGTCCCCGAAGAGCTGGCCGACTCCAACCCCAATTTCTGGGACCGCAACATCTTCTCACGCAAGGTTACCTCCTTAGTAGCTGACGCCTTGGCTCAGAAGGAAGAGGCAGAGAAGTTACCCCTCTCCCAACTCAAGAGCCTGGTGGAATATTCAGGCGACATCAAGAGTTTCACAGCATACGATTTCATCGTCTACACCTCCATAGACATTCTGCGCACTCTCAATGAGAAGAAGCAGATTCCTTTCTATTCTGAAAAGGATACTTTTATTGACACCGACAGGCTGATCGACAACCTGCTGGCCCTCCATCGCGATCCCTCCGAAGCGCGTAATAAAGCAATCGTTACAAAAGCTAAGAGTCTCCCATTGCCGCTTGGCGCAGAATACCTCTGGCAGCAAATCAAGGAGATGAAGGAGTCGCGTTTTGTTGCACCGCTGCTGGTTACTTACTATACTGATTATCTCAGCCGTAGTCGCTCGCAGGAGAACGATAACGACGCTTATCAAGCGGCAACCAAGGAGCTTTATGCCTTCGCCAAAGAGGCGTTGAAGACCTGCGGCAACTCAAAGCCGCTGAAAGAATTAATCAGTGTGATTACGAATCCAGAAGTCAAACTTTCTTTCGAATCGGCCTTCCTTCCGGGAGACGCAGTCAAGGTAAAGATGGATGTGTCAAACTTAAATGAATTCTACCTTCTTCTCGTCAGACCCACCACCGAGGAAGAGAACGTGCCGGTTACAAATTTAAAAAGGAAAGCCGAGATTCTATCCGCAAGGAAAATCTCTCTCTCCTCCGAAATCCCGTTCGCAGAGATTTTGACCGAAGAATTTAAAATCGACGATTGCGGCAGTTACAGCTTCCAGGTCTCCACCACACCTGATTTCTCCGGCATTCTGACCAAGGCTGAAAAAGTAAATGTCGCAACTTTTATTGTGAGCGATTTCGACCTCATCTCTTCCCACATCTCGAAATCTGCCGCGTCGGAAAAAGAGAACGCCACGTCCGGCATTTTCGTGGTAAACTCCTCCGATTCTTCCCCAAGGGCAAATCAGAAGGTAGAGTTTAAAGAACAGTCTTGGGAAAAGGGCAGAAGAGTGTTTGACATTCGGGAAGTAGTCACCGATTCCAATGGTTTCGCTCCCATACCTCTTCCTTTTGACAGCTCCGAAGCCACGGTTAAACTCGGAAGTGTCAGGCAATCTATATATGCTAGCGGTAACACTCCCATTGATGATAAAACTACCTTAAATATACGGTTCTTCCCTGACCGCCAGATCTACCGCCCGGGCGACACGATGGAATTTATGGCCGTTCTGTATAATACGAAGAATTCAGAGGCAGAATTGGCAACAAACCGGGAAGTTACGGTAATTCTCAAGAATACCAACTGGGAAAATGTAGATACTCTCAAACTCGTATCCGACTCCTCCGGGCGAATACGAGGTTCTTTCCAGATACCGAAAGACGGCCTTCTCGGGGAGTGGCACCTCGTTACACCAGGCTCCTATTATACTTTCTCGGTAGAGGAATATAAGACGCCTTCCTTCCTGGTGACTCTCGAGCAGTCCCACTCCGACCGGGAAAATTCCCTCGAGTTTACCGGCCACGTCGCAACATACTCCGGGATGCCGCTCCCGATGACACGCGTGGACTTCAACGTGGATTATTTCCCCTATTTCTTCCGGTGGATGCGTGAGCCGCAGCAAGAGTCTTTCTCCTCTCAGGTAGAGACCGATGCCAACGGCGATTTCAAAATCACACTTCCACTCGAGCACGTCGACAGGGAGAAATATCGCGGCCTCTTCAAAATCACTGCCACAGCCACTGATACTGCCGGCGAAACTCAGCAGTCACCATCAGTATCTTTCTGGCTGAGACAGACTTTCACCCTCAGCAGCAACATCCCCGAAGAGATAGAGGTTGATAAAGATTCGATTCAATTTGAATTCAACGTAAGGGATGAGTCGGGTGCTCCACATATTAAAGAGGTGCACTTCGAGCTGCTCGACGGCAATAAGGAGATTGTAACTTCAGGCGACTTCAAAAGTCCTTTGCTCACTCTCCCCGTGGGCTCCCTCGCCTCGGGTCGCTACACCCTGAAAGCCTACCTCGTCGAAGATCCCGCTATCCAAACCGACGACTCGTTTATTCTCTATCGGCAGTCGGATGCAATGCCTCCTGTCGACACGGCCCTTTGGGTGCCCCGCAAAGTATATATCGTTCCTGCCGGCGGCAAGAGCGTGGACGTGAAACTGGGAAGCAGTTATGCAAACCAACACGTGCTCTGCACCCTCACAGACTCTAATGGAACTGTCAAGCAATACTGGACAGTTGTTGATGCGGAAAACACCACCCTCAGCATCCCGGCACCAGCCGATGATGCAAGGATATACGTTACCCTCTCCACTTGCCATAACCACTCATTCATTGACATTAATATCACAATAATTCCCGAGGTTCAGACCAAAGCGCTCCGCATCAAGACTGAAACGTTCCGCTCCTCTCTTACTCCCGGCAGTCAGGAAACATGGAAATTCTCACTCTCTTTCGGCGACGAGCCTTCAAAGGGTTATGCCTACGCTCTTCTTTACGACAAGGCTCTCGACGCCCTGGCAGATTTGAGATGGGAGACCGATCTCTATGGAGCCTACTACCCGTCTTATTGCAATCTCAACGGAAATTATTTTTACAACCGAAATCCCTATTTCGGTATCTATGCGCCTTATCCCAACGTGAGATATCCTTCAATCGATTTCAATACCCAGGGATATTCTCTCTACACACGCCTTTATTACACCAGGGCCGCGCGTCTCTCCATAAAAGGAATGAGCTTGAATGACGGTATGGTGTATGAGGATGCTTGTTTTGCGGAGCCATGTGAAGCGTCTATGAATGCAGTGACCGGTTTCGGTTTCGACGACATGGCAGAAGAAGCAGGGGGTGAATCAGAAATGAGTGCAAAGAGCGAAGGAGCCGCCGACGGCCCTGAAGCCGATGAAATTCAGCTGCGCCCGATAGAATTCCCGGTGGCATTCTTCCGTCCGGACCTTGCGTTCGACTCCAATGGTCAACTGGAGATTACATTCGACGTTCCCAACTTCAACACAACGTGGAATTTCATAATGGGAGCGTACGACGACAAACTTGAATCCGCTTCAGTCAAACTTGAAGCAGTAGCCTCCAAGAAGGTGATGGTGAAGCTGTTGCCCCCGCGCCTCCTCCGCACCGGCGACAATGCCGTGATCTCTGCTACCGTCTTCAACAACACTCCCGAGTCGCGCCTCATCGATGCAGTTTTTGAAATTTTCAATCCTCTTACGGACGAAATCATAAAGTCCGAAACCAGAAGTGCCCTCGAAATCGAAGGGAACGGTAACAAGGTTGTGAATATCGCCTATCACACTCCGGATGATATAAACGTAGTAGGATTGCGCGTCTACGCCCGCACGGAAGATTCATCCGACGGCGAACAGACAGTGATTCCCGTGATCCCGTCGTCGCAACCGTTAATTGAATCTACTCCTTTCTTCCTCCGTCCGGGTCAGGAAAGCTTCGAAATGAACCTTCCCGAGACATCCGCCGACTCAAAAACCACTTTGAGATATTGCGACAATCCGATTTGGGAAGTGGTGAAGGCCCTCCCGGGTGTAATCTCCCCCGAGTCCGCTTCGCTCTCATCGTTGATCTACTCTCTCTATGCCAACTGCGTGGGCCACGGTCTTGCCGTCAAGTACCCCCAGGTTCGCGAAGCCCTCTCCCTCATCGCGTCGGGAGAAGCCGGCGATTCCATCTTGATTTCCAACCTCGAGAAGGATGCCGACCTCAAGCTGGTGACGCTCAACAACACTCCTTGGGTCAACAATGCCGCGAGCGAAACGCTGAAGCTCGCCAACCTCGTGACGCTCAACGACGACGCCCTCTTCGAGCAGACTCTGAGCAGCACGTGGCGTTCAATTCTAAACCTTCAAAACTACGACGGGGGCTTCTCGTGGTGCCCCGATATGAAATCGAGCCGTTGGATCACCGAGATCGTCCTCCAAAACCTGGCTCTTCTGAAGGGTGAGGGTTATCTCCCGGATCTTCCGGAAGTGGATAATGTAATCTCACGGGCTATAAGATTCGTTGATGAGAAGGTTTGTGAAGAATTCCAACGTTCTAAGGCCGCCAAAAAAGATTATACTGCCCTCCTCCCCTATCTGTATGTGCGCTCTTTCTTCCCGCAGGTAAAGATGAGCGAAGGGTTTGCTTACTACCGCAACTCCGCCCTTACTTACATCCAGAAGCATTGGGAAGGTCTGCTAACCTTCTATAAAGCCACGGCAGCCATCACTCTCTATCGTTCCGGCAAGAAAGACGTGGCCGCAACAATCCTTAAATCCATCAAAGAGTATTCCAGCGAAAGTCCGGAGAAAGGTGTGTGGTTTGACACCGAACCATCCTCTATGCTCGGGTCGGCCAAGCTGCTGGTGACCGCCCGCGTTCTGACGGCTTTCAATGAGATTCAACCCTCCGATTCCATCGTCGAAGGTCTGCGCCAGTGGCTCATCCTCGAGCGCCAGACCTCGGATTGGAACGAAGGCCTCTGGTGCATAGACGCTGTCAACGCCGTTCTCACTTCGGGCAGCGACTGGACGCAAATCACCAATCCCCCCGTAATCAAGATAGACGGTGAAATTGCCGAACCTACTGCGTTTGAGAAACTTACTGGCGACATCACCCTCAATCTCAATTCCTCAAGCGGAAAACAGGGCACGATTGAAATCAACCGCTCGGCGCCCTCTCCGGCCTGGGGTGCGGTAATCAACCAATATGTGGCTCCAATAGTGACTGTCAAACCGGCCGAGGTGCCCGACCTCTCGATCACCAAAGAGATCTGGGTGAAACGTATCGTCGACGGCGAGACTAAGTTCGAGAAAGCCGACAGCTTCAAGAAGGGAGACAAGGTGACAGTTGCGCTCATCATCGATTGCGGAAAGGATATGGACTATGTGGCTCTCACCGACGAACGAAGCGCCTGCGTAGAACCGCTCGAACAAGTCTCCTCCTACGATGTAATCGACGGCTTGTGGTGCTATCGCGAGGTTCGCAACGCCTCCACCAACATATTCTTTGAATTCCTCCCCCGCGGCAGGCATATCGTCACCTATGAGGCTTCTCTCTTCGAGGCCGGCGAATTTGCCAATGGCGTGGCCTCCTTGCAGTGCCTCTACGCTCCGGGGTATGTAGCCCATTCCGCTGGTGACCTTATCAAGGTAAGCGAATGAAAATTAAGGGATTGATATTGGCAGGTATAATTCTGGCAACCGAATTGTCGGTTGCCAAGGATTATCCTGCCGAGCCTGCTTTCGAGTCGGTGCCCGTGCTTGAGGATATTACGGCCACCTGGTGCGGTTGGTGCCCGCTCGCTACCATTATCACGGGTCGTTACTCCGATATATACAACGGGGAAAACGGCACCAGGAAGGTTATCTCAATAGCCGTGCATGACACTGATTATCTTCAGATTGAGGATGATGTGAGCGATTATCGGTCTGCTTTCACCGCAGCAATGGGGAGTTATTCTTACCCGAGCCTTTACCTCAACCGCAACAGAGGCCGGTTCATCTCAGCCACCAATCCCCGTTCGGCCGGTTTGACAATTGAGGCCACTCTCGCTCAGCCCGCTTATTGCAAGGTAGAGGTAGATACACCCGAGTTTGACGAGGAATCGGGGATAGTCAATGTCGGTTATAAAATCCAATCCGTTTTCAATCCTGCGGAATCACCTTTGAACGTGTCGCTTATTGTCACGGAAGATACGGTGCGCCATTCGACATCGGGCTATGACCAGACCTCCTACCTCCGCAAGAACGGGTACACGAAGGAGTATGTGATTCAAAATTTCGGCGAGGAGTGGGTGCCGTGGTTCGACCCTTATTTCCTATATCAGACGGTGACTACCAAGCGAGTGCCGCATCAGCATGTGGCGCGCGCAGCAGTCCCCGACTATCGCGGCGTGCCACTCCCGGCGGCTGAGCCGTTTGAGGAGATAGAAGGTGAATTTGAATTCAGTTTACCTTCCAACGTGATGATCCCCCAACACGTTAATCTGATTGTGCTCATCACTGATGCCGACACCGGAGACATCCTTGCCGCCAACCAAACGCGCCTCTTCCCCACCCCCGAAACCCCGGAAGACTCCGATCCCGCCGACTCCGACAACTCCGATAACTCCGATAATTCAGATTCCGAGGCGGCGATCTCTTCTATCTCCGGTTTCGGGCTCCGAATAACGGGCGATTCCCTCGCTGGCTATCTTCCCCTTCCCGCTCGGATTCAGACCATTACACCCGACGGGCGCTTGTTGTCAAGCTTGCAGCTCCCTGCAGGAAATGTCTCAATTCCCCTACCTGAGCAAAAAGGTATAATTCTTCTGAAAATAACAACCGCCGAATCTTCCCAAACTCTGCGCATCTGCCTCTGATGCAGAGTCTATTGACGCCTGGGTCCCTGAGTTGTAATCTTACGGTTTGATATCATACACAAGCCGTTCGTTGTTGAGCAGCACCTCACCCGGGAATATCTCCTTAGCTTCGGCAACGAATCCGCTTTCATCTTTATAATACCTTGATGAATAATGGGTTGTGAGCAGCACTTTGGCTCCTGCGTCGCGTGCAACAGTCGCGGCCTGTTTGGCTGTGGAATGACCGCGCTCGGCGGCATCGGCCTTATGGGAGTCAAGGTAGGTGGTTTCGTGGAGAAGGAGGTCTACCGGCCCTATCTTCGCGGCCAGTTCGGGGAAATAGGCCGTGTCTGAAATATGTGCATAACTTCTGGCCGGGGTGGGCGAACTCGTGAGTATTTCATTCGGCACAATGCTGCCGTCGGGTTTCACAAAATCGGCGCCCCCCTTTATCTTGTTGAGCATACTCACCGGCACTCCGTGAAAGTCGGTCATCTCTCTCTTTATATGCCTCAGCCCTTCCTTCTCCTCAAACACATACCCTACCGTAGGCACTCGGTGCCTCAGAGGAATAGTGCGTACGGTCAGTGCATGGTCTTCATACGCCACTTCCTCTTTGTTCGGGTCCAATATGTTGAATTTCAACTCAAACGGCAGATGTGGCGAGAAATAATCCAGAATCTCCTTCAATATCCTCTCCCCTTCCTTGAAGGTGTGGATGGTTACGGCGCCACCTTCCTGCTGCAGCCCCATCGTCCCGACAAATCCCGGCAGACCGAACACATGGTCGCCGTGAAGGTGGGTCAGGAATATATGGCCGAGCCGCGTTGGTTTCAGCCGGTGATACTGAAACGTGCGCTGCGCACCTTCTCCGCAATCTATCATGAAGAGGCGCCCCCGATGGTCCACCACCGTAGAAGAGGGTTGATGCGCCGGTGTCGGTTTGGCCGAGCCGCATCCCAGAGTATGGATTGTAAAATTATTTGACATTACAACTAATTAACGTTTCATGGTTGCATTTGTTGGCATTTTTTTAACATTTTTCGTGCAATTTTGATTAATTTTGCATTAATGTTTTCGTTTAAACGATC
This sequence comes from Muribaculaceae bacterium, assembly GCA_022509145.1. Classification (GTDB taxonomy): domain Bacteria; phylum Bacteroidota; class Bacteroidia; order Bacteroidales; family Muribaculaceae; genus Lepagella. Next base: position 16,626 of record JAFLTX010000012.1, read on the forward strand.
GATTGTTACCATTTCAGCGCTTATGCTCGCCTTAGTGGTTAAGGCGACAGAAGCCGAAAAAGGAGACTCTATACCAGGCGCCTCTCTCCCCGAGGTAAATATAGTGGCCATCAAGCAGTCTTCATCTCTTGAAAATCAGCCGGTAAGCGCCACCGTTTTGGGTCGCACTCAAATCCAGCAAGACCGGATTTCCGACATCAAAAACATCTCGGACGTCGTGCCCAATTTCTTCATTCCCGTCTACGGATCGCGCATTACGTCTTCAATCTACGTCAGAGGTATCGGCGCAAGGATGGACCAGCCGTCGGTAGGGCTCACCATCGACAACATGCCGGTGCTCAACAAGGATGCCTACGACCTCTACCTGCCCGACATTTCAGAAGTGGAGATGCTCAGAGGCCCGCAGTCGTCTCTCTACGGACGCAACACCATGACCGGCCTCATCAACATCCGCACCCTCTCGCCGTTCGCCTTTGACGGATGGCGACTTAAAGCAGCGCTCGACACCCGGCTCGGGTTCCAGCTCGCCGCCGGTTATTACCACGCTTTCTCCCGTAGGTTCGCACTCTCCGTCAACGCCTCGATAGCCTCCGTAAAAGGCGACTTCAAGAACCAGTACAACGGGAGCGATGTAGGCAGCGAGAAGACCGGCAGCATACGCGTCAAGGCCGAATGGCGACCGACCGACGCACTGACAGTGCTCAACACTTTCTCCACCTCCATCTCCCGCCAATCGGGTTATGCCTATGAGAATGTTGCCTCGGGAGAAATCAACTACAACGACACCTGTTTCTACCGCCGGTTCCTGCTTAACGATGCTCTGACACTCAACTACCGCTTCCCCACCTGGGAGGCAACCGGTGTTTTCTCCCTCCAGAGAATCGCCGACAACATGACCCTCGACCAGGACTTCCTACCCCTCTCCTACTTCACATTGACCCAGATGAAACAGGAGACCGACTTCACCGCCGAACTCCTGGCCCGGAGCACCACCACCGACAGGCTCTACAACTGGATGGGAGGCGTCTTCACATTCGTTCGTCATTTCGACATGCAGGCCCCCGTCACCTTCAAGCGCGACGGCATCTACAACCTCATCGAGCATTACCGCAACGATGCCAATCCGTATTATCCGATAATCTGGGACTCCGACCAGTTCCCGCTCAACAGTCTCTTCTCGTTCCCCTCTTTCAGCTTCGCTGCCTATCACGAGTCTACTTTCAAGGTGAACGATTTCACGTTCACAGGCGCCATACGTCTTGATTATGAACGCACTGCATTGCATTTCCGCAGCTTCACCGACACACGCTACACCATCTACAGCAACCCCGGCGGCGACCTCTCTACCCCACAATCATCCTGGATTCCCCAACGACAGGTAAATCTCGTGATCGACGACGCCGGCGACCTCTCAACCCATTTCCTCACCTTGCTCCCTAAAGTGAGCGTGCTCTATCGCCTCCCCTCCGAGCTTGGAAACGTATATGCCACTTTCGGGAAGGGCTACAAGGCCGGCGGCTACAACACGCAGATGTTCAGCGATGTACTGCAGCAGAAGCTGATGAGCTATATGGGGCTCAGTTCAAAATATGACGTGGACCAGGTTGTGAAATATAAACCGGAATATTGCTTCAACTATGAGGTCGGTTCACATCTCGACTTCCGGTCGCTTTCAAGCTCTTCCCTCCTGAATCTGCAATGCGACATCTCGCTTTTCTACATCGACTGCCGCGACCAGCAGCTCACCACATTCCCCGACGGTAACACCACCGGCCGCATAATGACCAACGCCGGGCGCACCCGCAGTTTCGGCGGTGAGTTGTCAGTGCGGTGGAGACCTTATTCTCCCTTCGAATTCATTGGCAATTACGGCTTTACGAATGCTCGATTCCTTGAGTATGACGACGGGAAGCAGGATTATGCGGGGAAACGGGTCCCCTACGCGCCTTCAAACACACTTTTCCTCCAGGCGCTTTATACCCTTCAGAATTCCCGACTTAAAAATAAAAGTATTATCTTTGACGTGAATTTGCGGAGCGCCGGCAACATCTACTGGAACGAAGCAAACTCGATTTCCCAGCCGTTCTATTCCCTGCTCGGAGCCTCCGTTACGCTGAAAGCGCCGAAATGGGAGTTGCAGGTGTGGGGACGAAATCTCACATCGACAAAATATTACACGTTCTATTTCATGTCGATTGGGAATGAATTTCTTCAAAGAGGTCCCGGTGTAAGAGCCGGTATTGACTTCAACTTATATATTTGAAAACTAATAATTTAAATTATGAAACTTATTAAACTTTCAGTTCTGTCTCTCCTCTTCGCGACGATTGCCACTTCCTGCAATCTCGACAATGACGACAATTATGTGTCTAACACGTTCTCGTGCTGCAACCTCGTCACCGATGCATCGGGCAACAGCTACGTTTCAGACGGCAGCTACAAAGCCACTTTCTATCTCGACAACGGCCTGATCGACATCTCAACAGCCGCCCTCGACATCGCCGGTAAGGAATACAGCTTCAATAGCGACAAGATGAAAGTCACCACCAAATATTACTCTGTACCCTGGACCAGCAGTCCCGCCGACATCTCTTCTTTCTCAGGCGGTTATGCTTCGGGTGCAATCTCAGTTTCAGATTTAAGCGGCAATCTCAGCTCGCTGGTTTATCTCGTCAACACCAACAATCCTATCAACAACCTCTATCCCTTCGTTGGCAGGGTGGCCGTTTCGCTCAACTATAAGGTGAACGACACTTACACCGTCAAGACTTTTATGCCTGAATCGGTTTATTCCGGCACCACCGTCATTACCGACGACAGCGGCACCTTCCCCGAATTTACCAGCGAAAGTACACTCTATCGCGTTATTTTCAGCTCTGACCGTCAGAAAGCCGACCTGATCATCTACAACGCTAAGTTCGCGCAGATGATGCCGGAGATCAACTTCCTTGTAAAGGATCTGCAGGTGCAGTACAACAACGGCTCCTACACCATCTCCATCCCCGCGGGCCAAAGCATCAATCCTTCGACTTACGAGGGTGACGGCCTCACCGAGAACCCCAACTACCCCTTCACATCGCTTGAACTGCGTCCCATCGACTCCGCTCTCACAAAGGTGGATATCGACTTCAAGATCTCGGTTCGCGGAATGCCGTTCACCTGCCGCTTCACCGGCTCCTCCCAATACCCCGTAAACGACTAATCCGCACGGAAGCCCTCCGGATACAAATACTACCAAAAAGGCTGCGCTTTTGGGCGCAGCCTTTCAATCAAATCAGCTTTCTCTTTCTATACTATCAGCTTGAGATTCCCGTGTGCATTGATCCTGTATCGGTGTGAAACACCTATGGTGAGATTTGACACCTCGAAGGCGCAATCTTCCGGGTTTACGTTCAGGCCGGCCTTTTGAAGCGTATCGTCGATGGCCGCTTGAATGTTGTGATAACCATTTCCGGTTGATTCATAAAGGTTTGAGCCTTCGGGACCATAGACGGTTACTTTCACCTCATTCCCCTCTCTTAAAAAATCTGCCTTTTCCATAATTCTTCTGTTTTAAATTCCTTATTTTCGTTCTTTTCCGACCACAAAGTGGTCATTATATAAACATTTGAAATAAAGCTATAGTTTGCCACTTTCTGCAATGTTGTAAGATAATACATACTTTAAGGGCTGCATCAATGTGATTTTGACGCAGCCCTTGATTATTGGATGTTCTTTTTAATTTCCTTCTTTGGTGAAGATATGTCTCAACTTTGAGAATATCCGCTTTGATGTTGATTCCGTCGGAACCACATTGGGCTGACCCTTCAGGCTCTCGATTGCTGCCTGCTCGCCCGATGTGAGATTCTCCGGAACGTAAACCATCACATTCACCAGGATATCGCCTCTCTGCGAGCTGTGCAGCTTCGGCAGCCCTTTGCCGCGCAGGCGAAGCACCTTGCCGGGCTGAGTGCCGGCTGCTATCTTCAGTCGGGCGCGACCGTCGACGGTGGGCACCTCTGCCGTGCCGCCAAGTGCAGCTGTCGGGAAGTCGAGCATAAGGTTGTATATAAGATCTACTCCGTCGCGTATCAGTTCGTTGTTGGGTTCTTCCTGAATCACGATCTGAAGGTCGCCGCTCACGCCACCACCTTTCGGTGCATTACCTTTCCCACGCAGGGTGAGCACCTGTCCGTTCTCCACGCCGGGCGGAATGTGGAACGAAACGATCTCTTCTTTCTTCTCCACGCCGTCCTGGCAATGTGTGCATTTCTCGTGCACCGATTTACCCTCGCCGTTGCAATGCGGGCAAACGGTCTGCACTCTCTGTGCACCGAGGATTGTCTGCTGCACTCGGCTCACATAGCCGGTACCGCCGCACTGCTGGCAGGTGGTGAATGACGTTCCGTCTTTGGCGCCCGTGCCGCTGCACTGGGTGCAGGCAACCATACGGGGGATTTTCAGCTTCTTGTCCACGCCGTTCATCACGTCCTTGAGCGACACTTTCACGGTCACTCTCAGGTCGGAACCTTTGTTTACTTTCTTGCGTGGTGCGCCACCTGCCGCCCGGCCGTAGCTGCCGCGTCCGCCTGAGCCGAAGATGTCGCCGAAGATGTCGCCGAAATGGGTGAAGATATCTTCCATATCCATCCCGCCGGCGCCATAGTAGCCGTAGCTGGCGCCTCCGCCGCCACCAAACGGATTGCCGCCCATCGAATGACCGAACTGGTCATACTTCTGGCGCTTCTCCGAATCACTCAACACGTCGTAGGCTTCGGCGGCCTCCTTGAACTTCTCTTCGGCCTCCTTGTCGCCCGGATTCTTGTCGGGGTGATACTTGATGGCGAGCTTCCTGTACGCCTTCTTTATTTCGTCTGAAGTGGCTGTTTTCGGAACTCCGAGCACTTCGTAATAATCTCTTTTCGATGCCATGGCAATATCATTATTGACCTACCACCACTCTTGCGTGCCGAAGCACTTTGTCGTTGATGGTATATCCTTTCTCTATGGTGTCTAATATTTTACCCTTCTTATCCTCATCCTGCACGGGAACTGCTGTGATGGCCTCGTGGCGGTCGGGGTTGAAGGTGTCGTCGTTCTCATCGTAGGCTTTCACTCCGTTGGCCTCCATAAACTTTATCAGCTTATTGTAGGTGAGCACCTCCCCTTCGCGAACCGACGCAACATCCGTTGCCGATTCCGAAGCTTTGATGCCTCTCTCCATATCGTCGACAATCGGGAGAAGACCTTTGAACACTTTCTCGCCGGCATTCTTGATAATCTCAGACTTCTCCTTTAAGGTGCGTTTTCTGAAATTGTCAAACTCTGCCATCAGAAAAAGATATTCCTTCTTCTCCTTCTCGAGCTGAGCCTTGAGATCTTCAACCTCCTTTTCGAGGGAAAGCTCTTCCTGCGGGGCTTCCTCCGAAGGCTGCGCATCGGCAACTTCGTCGCCGTCTTCCACTGCGTCGAAATTGTCTACTACCTCTACATTTTCGTTCTCCTGTGCGTCAGGAGCGGGTTGGTTATTTTCAGGTTTGTTATTAAACCGTTTCTTATTCTTATTCATAGTATTAAATTTTTAGTTACAAATTTTAAGCCAAAAAATGTTAAAAATGAAAGCTTTTATTGCAAAATCACAATTTTCACCTTCTTTTCCTCCATTTTTCTTTAATAATCCCTTGTTTACTAATCTAACATTCCAACCCCCTATATAGTTTTCCATCCCCCCCACAATTCCCCTTCCCGAGGCATCTCGTGGGCCGACCACGGGCGGCCCCTACGTCAGGCGTGTAGCCAGTTGGCAAGTTCAAATGCCCTTCGTGCTTTCCGGAAATCTTTTTAAGGTTTGTCTCCGGGTGCAGATCCGGGTGCAAATCCAGGGGCAAATCCGGGTGCAAATCCTGGTGTAAAAAAACGGGCGCCCATCTTCGGTTGGATTTTTCTTATTAATTTTGCAACCAAGATGATTCGGTTTGTAAATGCAAAGCTTAATTTAGGGCTCAACGTTGTGACCCGACGTCCCGACGGCTACCACGAGCTTGAAACGCTTTTCTACCCTGTCGGCCTCTACAACGGCACACCCGAAAATGCCACCCCCTTTTGCGATATCCTGGAGGTCTCGGAGCTCCCGGATTCCGACGCCGACCGTTTCTCCTTCAGCGGAAGAACCATCTACTGCCCGATTGAAAACAATCTTTGCTACAAAGCCTTATCCGTTTTCAGAACAGCCCTTGGCGACAATCCCGAAGCCAATCGACGCTTTAAAATCTCGCTTTACAAAGCGATCCCCGACGGCGCCGGGCTCGGTGGCGGCAGCGCCGATGCCACTTTCGTTTTAAAGGAACTGAACGCTCTCTGTGGCACTCCTTTCAGCAACGACACCCTCGCCGATATGGCGCTTAAACTGGGAGCCGATTGCCCGTTTTTCATCGAAAATACTCCCGCATTCGCCAAAGGTGTCGGGGAGAAACTCCAACCCGTTTCTCTATCATTAGCAGGGATGTGGACCGTCATCATCAAGCCTCCGGTCTACGTTTCCACGCGTGAAGCTTTCAAGGGTATAACACCCGCTCCTCCTGCACGATCGATACTTGAAATCATCTCCTTACCCGTAGCTGAGTGGCAGGCAGCGGGCCTGATTAATGACTTCGAAGCCGGTATCTTCGCATTGCATCCGCACCTGAAAGAACTGAAAGCCGTTCTTTACGACGGCGGAGCCCTCTACGCCTCGATGTCGGGAAGCGGTTCCTCCCTCTTCGGCATCTTCAGCACTCGCGAATCCGCCGAGCGCCTGTATGCCGACCTCGCGGCTCGAATTCCCGACTGCGAAACCTTCCTTTGCAAACTCTGACGCGGCCTCTTTTTCGGCAAGCATTTAGAGGTTTATCTCATTTTTATCGCTTTTCATCTCAGTCTTACCATTTTTTTTGCTAAATTTGCAAGGTATATGGAAGGCGAAAAATTTAACGACAGAATTTCGGGCTTTACCGACACAGGAGCGTGGAAACTTTTTATCTACATCTCCTCTACCGGCGTCTCGGCCCTGATGAAAAATGACTACGAGGAACGCCCCGAGCAGTTCAAGCTCTTCGAGCGCCAATGGTCGGAGAAAGAACCCGACATACTCAAGAACATCGAATCGGCCGTCTACGACAATCCTCGAATTCTCGACGACTTCTCCACCCACATCATCATCGACACCGAGAAGACCCTTCTCGTGCCTTCCGAACTCGTTGAGGATGACGAGTTTGAGCCCGAAATGTTCACGGAGATTTATCCCACCGACGAGGGAGAAATATTTATGGACCACGGCAAACAGTTCACAGTGCTCTACACCCTCGTTCCCGGCCTGAAATCCTTTCTGGCCCGCACGCTCCCCGGCTCCAAAATCTCGTCGGCACTGACGGTGATAAACAATTTCATCACAAAGACTTACACCAACCGCGAGGCCCGTTGTTACGGTCTTTCTCACGGCGACGACCTCTACACGCTCCTCTATGCCGAGGGAGAGCTCCTCTGCGCTTCCAAGCACACACATTGCTCCCCCGAAGACACCCTCTATTGGATATGCCTACCCTGTGAGGCCTACGGGAGAAAGAAGGAGGAAATCAAGGTGAGGGTAATCGGGTCGGAAAACTATTTCCGGTTCGTCTCCGAGTCGCTCTCCTCGCAGGTAAAGAAGGTGAAGCTGATCTCGCCGGCGTTGTATGAGAACGAGACTGAGTTGCGCGCCATCTTAGCCCTACATACAAACAAACAGCTCTGAGATGAGAATCATACGAGGAAAATACGGCCGCAGACGCTTCGACGTTCCCCACAACATCACGGCGCGTCCCACCACCGATTTTGCCCGCGAAAACATCTTCAACGTCATTGAAAATCTCGTTGACCTCGAGGGGAAAACGGCGCTCGACCTCTTTGCCGGCACAGGCGCCGTGAGCTATGAATTCCTCTCGCGCGAGTGCGCCTCGGTTACAGCCGTGGAGAAGAGCTCCACACAGCTTGCTTTCATCCATAAGGTGAAGGGATTGCTCAAAGACGAGAATCTGAAGATAATCCGTGCCGACGTCTTTAAATTCATAGCCACGGCCTCGTCAAGCTACGACATCATCTTCGCCGATCCTCCTTACGACCTTCCGCGCTTCGGCGAGATTCCCGAGCTCATCCTCAATTCACGGCTGGTTAAAGACGGCACTCTGGTAATCATCGAGCATTCAGCCAAATACGACTTCTCGTCGCTCCCCCACTTCCTTGAGCACCGCGCCTACGGAAGCGTGAACTTCTCCATCTTCCGCATCGAAAGCCCGGAGCATGACGAAGCTGCTGACCAAGAGGAGGAGCAACGCGTTTGAATAAATCTAACCCCGAAAAACAGATAGGAACCATCCTGATATACAACTGAATCTAACCTACAGAAATATATGGCCCTCAACACTATAGAAGAAGCAATCGCGGATATCAAAGCAGGAAAATTCGTGATAGTGGTAGACGACGAAGATCGCGAAAACGAAGGCGACCTCATCGTGGCTGCCGAGAAAATAACCCCTGAGCAGGTAAACTTCATGCTCAAGGAAGGTCGCGGCGTCCTCTGCGTTCCGCTCCCCATAGAGCGTTGCAAACAACTCGGGCTCACCAAGCAGGTGGAAGACAACACCTCCATGCTCGGCACGCCCTTCACCGTCACTGTCGACAAACTCGAAGGATGCACCACCGGCGTTTCCATCAACGACCGTTGCGCCACAATCCGAGCTCTCGCCGACCCCGAATCAACGGCAGAAACCTTCGGGCGCCCGGGCCATATCAACCCCCTCTATGCGCAAGACCGCGGCGTGCTCCAGCGCACCGGCCACACCGAGGCAGCCGTCGATCTCGCTCGCCTCGCCGGCCTCCGTCCTGCTGCAGCGCTCATCGAAATTATGAACGAAGACGGCTCCATGGCTCGCCTCCCCGAACTCACCAAGAAAGCCGAGGAATGGGGCCTGAAAATCATATCAATAGCCGACCTCATAAAATACCGACTGAAAAACGATTCGCCCGTGGAACGCGGTGAAGAAGTGGACCTCCCCACAAAATACGGCCACTTCCACCTGATCCCCTTCCGCCAGAAAGATAACGGTTTGGAACACATCGCTTTGATCAAGGGCGACATCTCCGACGGCGAGCCCGTGCTCGTGAGGGTTCACTCCTCATGCGCAACCGGCGACATCTTTGCCTCGCAGAGATGCGAGTGTGGCGAGCAGCTCCACAAGGCCATGCAGGCGATTGAGAAAGAAGGTCGCGGAGCCATAATCTACCTCAATCAGGAAGGGCGCGGAATCGGCCTTATGGACAAGATAAAGGCCTACAAGCTCCAGGAGAACGGTATGGACACCGTCGACGCCAATCTCCATCTGGGCCACAAAGCTGACGAACGCGACTACGGAATCGGCGCCAGTATTCTGAACAATCTGGGTATCAAGAAGATGAGATTGATGACCAATAACCCCACCAAGCGCATCGGGCTGGAGGGTTTCGGTCTGGAAATCGTGGAGAACGTACCGGTGGAAATAGAGCCGAACGATTACAACCGCTTCTATATGCACACCAAAAAGCAACGTATGGGCCACGACCTCAACCTCGTGGACTGACAGCCTACAGCCTTCTCTCCCATCTTGCCAAACGATTGAGGCACAATCAAATAATCACGGTGCAACTAACTACTTAAGGCGCCAACAACCAAAACATCCAAGAATGAAACGCTACCTCCTTATACTCGTGGCTCTTTCCGCAGCCATAACCATATTTGCAAAGAAGAAACTTGACCACGACTCGTTCGACTCCTGGGAGAGGCCGGTGAACCACGGCATCAGCAACGACGGTTCGTGGGCCTTCTATGCCGTTGAGCCCCAGGAAGGTGACGCCACTTTATATTTCTACAACACCAAGACACGCAAGAAGATAGCCATCTCGCGAGGATACAGCCCCTTCGTATCGGCCGATTCGAAATGGGCCGTGGCGCTTGTCAAACCTTTCTTTGCCGACACGCGTCAAAGCAAAATCGACAAGAAGAAAGGCCTTGACGTCCCTCAGGACACGCTGGCCATCGTGAATCTCTCCACCGGCAAAGTGGAGAAGATTCCAAACGTAACCGGCTATAAGACAGGCGAGAAAGGCGGTCATTGGGTAGCATTCAGCAGCACCGACACCATCTACGCCAAGAAGAAAGATCTTGAAGCCGAAGACGGTGCCAAACCGTTGGTGGTCAGAACCTTCGACGGCAAGATTAACAAGGTGGTGAACTCAGTAAAAGATTACACCTTCTCCAAGAACGGCGAACGCCTCGCAGTGAAGATAACAAAAGCGAAGACCGACAGCATCACCACCCCCGGCATAGGCGTGATGCTCCTCCCCGACACCGCTTTCTACCTCATAGACCGCGACAAGAAATTCTACGGGACGCCCGTCTTCAACGAAGCGGGCACCCGCGTGGCTTACACCGCCGGTATGGATTCCCTGGAGAGCGGCACGCGCCAACTCTCCGTCTATCTCGCCTCCGTAGCCAATATAATGGAGAAGCCAGTGGAGTATGACGTAAAATTTTCTTCCGGAAACGGCAGGCACATCAAACGCCCGGCGCCTTATCCCGACCTTGAGGGGAGCAAGCTCGCCGAATGGGAGAAGCGCAGGGAGACCGCTTCGAAAGACTCGCTCTTCATCAACCAGTATTCTACGCCGCAGTTCTCCTATAACGGCGACCGCCTCATAATCGGTGTGGGCCGCTACATCGCTCCCGATGACACCGCCATTGTGGCCTTCGAGCGCCCCGACCTCGACATCTGGCGTTGGGACGCGCCTGAGACCCCGCCGCAGGAGAAAGCAAATCTGAAGAAAGCCGTTGCAAAGCAATACCCCGTGGTGATAGACATCGCCACCGGCAACTATGTGCTTACCGCCTCCTCGCCCTACCAGAACGTGGAGGCTCCCGACCGCTGGGACGGCAACTGGGCTCTTCTCAAAGACCGCGGGCATCAGAAAGTGGAATCGCAATGGAATTACCTCGCCCCGGAAGAACTAACTCTCGTTAATATTAACGACGGAGAGAAACGCTTCATCGGGATTGCCCAGACCGAAAATTCGCTCCTCTCGCCCTCCGACAGATTCGTGGCATGGTATGCCGATAAAAATTTCTATACCTACAACATCGCTACGGGCGACACCGTCTGCGTAACCGGCAACATCCCCTATCCCATCTGGGACGAGGAAGACGACCATCCTATGGAGAAGCAGCCCTACGGTGTTACCGGGTGGAGCAAAGACGACAAATGGTTTTTCGTAAACGACCGCTACGACATCTGGGCCGTTGATCCCACCGGGAAAGAGAAGCCGTATTGCCTCACCGCCGGGGAGGGTCGCAAACGCGGCGTAAGGTTTAAATTCCGCAAGACCGACCCCGAGCAGCGTTTCCTGCAGAAGGGCGACCTGATGATGCTCGAAGTGTTTGATTACAAGACCAAGGAGCAAGGACTCGCCACCTTGAAATATGAGGAGAAACCGGCCAGACCGGAGATAAAACTCCTGCAGGGAGCGGCCTTCACCCAAATAAGGAAAGCGAAGGAGAAAGACGTTTTCTCCTGGGAGAAAGCTTCGTTTGAGATCATGCCTGACCTCTGGCTCGCCGGCTCTCTCAACTTCAGCAAAGCCGTGCAGCTCACAACGGCCAACCCCCAGTTTAAAGATTACTCGTGGGGCTCGGCACAACTCTTCGGATGGAAAACCTACAGCGGGCTCGACGCCGAAGGCGTGCTCTATCTCCCTGAAGATTTCTCGCCCGAGAAAGAATATCCGATGCTCGCCGTCTTTTATGAAATCGCATCCGACGATCTTTACCGCCATTTCACAATGGAGCCCTCCTGGAGCTGGGTAAACTACCCCTTCTACGTTTCGAGAGGATACGTGGTTTTCGTTCCCGACATTCGCTATAAAGACGGCACTCCCGGCGAATGTGCCTACGATTATGTCTGCTCCGGAGTGGAGGCGGTTTGCCGCGAATATCCCAATATCGACAAGAAACGCATCGGCATCGACGGCCAGAGCTGGGGAGGCTACCAGACGGCCTACCTCGTCACTCGCACCGATATGTTTGTATGCGCCGGGAGCGGGGCTCCCGTGGCCAATATGACATCGGCCTATGGCGGCATCCGCTGGCAGACCGGCGATTCGCGTCAGGCTCAGTATGAGCAAGGGCAAAGCCGCATCGGCGCCACCCTTTGGGAGCAACCCGACCTTTATATCAAAAACTCGCCGCTCTTCTTCGCCGACAAGATCAAGACTCCCCTTCTGATCATGCACAACGACAACGACGGAGCCGTGCCCTGGTATCAGGGGATAGAGCTCTTCATGGCACTGCGCAGGCTGCAGAAACCGGTATGGATGCTCCAATATAACGGCGAAGCCCACAACATCAAGGAGCGTCGCAACCGCAAGGATATCACGGTGAGACTCCAGCAGTTTTTCGACCATTATTTGATGGGCGACCCGATGCCGCGTTGGATGCGCGAAGGGATCCCCGCAGTCAGAAAAGGCCAGGAACTCGGCTATTGATTCCCCCTTCGTTTACCTGCAATTTTGTAATTCTTAGAAGCTTTTTACTTCACAAGGATATGAAATGAGCCGTCTGAGAATCTGGCGATTTCAGACGGCCTTTTTTTGTACAGGTTGTTATCTTAATTTCTGCGCAAACCCTTAATTGTAGGGGATAGCCGGTGGTTATGAGGCGGAGAGCTCGCCTCGGAGGGATTGCTGCATCGTGTCTTTCACTTCGGCGGGAGTGAGGCCGAGACCGAAGAGATACATCAGCTTGGTAATGGCGGCCTCGGAGGTCAGATCGTGACCCGGAACCACACCCATGGTGCTCATTCCCACGCCCGTGCCATACTTATGCGGCATCACCCGTCCGCTGACACATTGCGTCACATTAACCACCACTATGTCATTCTTTATCGCTTCGCGAAGCAACGACTGGAACCACTCGCCTGTCGGGCCGTTGCCGGCTCCGAAAGTCTTGAGCACCACCCCCTTGAGGTTGGGAGTGGAAAGGATATGCTCAACGGTCTTTGCTGAAATCCCCGGGAAGAGGTCGAGATAGATCACATTGCAATCCATATCCGTGTGCACCTGCAGGGGCCCTTCCGGTTCTCTGCGCCTCATCGCCTCGCGATTGTAGGTGATGCCGAGGCCGACGTTGGCCAGGAGCGGGAAATTATTGCTTTTGAAAGCTTTGAAATTGTCGGAGCTGTGTTTGGTGCTCCGGTTCCCTCTGAGCAGGTCGTTGTCGAAAAGTATGGCCACCTCTCTCACCATCGGACCGCCGTCGGCGTCGCGTTCGGCTGCTATCTGAAGAGCCGTGATAAGGTTCTCCTCTCCGTCGGTTCTCACCTCGCCGATGGGGAGCTGGCTACCGGTGATTATCACGGGTTTGTTGAGATTTTCAAGCATAAAGCTCAGGGCGGAGGCGGTGTAGGCCATGGTGTCGGTGCCGTGAAGCACCACGAAGCCGTCATACCTGTCGTAGTTATCCTTTATCACATTGGCGATCTCCCTCCAGTGGTCGGGGTTCATATCGCTGGAATCCAACGGCTTGGGAAATTCATAGTGCTCGATGTTGAAGTCGAGCATCTTGATTTTGGGCACATTCTGGAGCAAATGGTCGAAGTTGAAAGGCTCAAGAGCGTGCGACTCGGGATTCTCAATCATTCCGATTGTTCCTCCGGTGTAGATAATCAGTATGTCAAGGCGGTCGTTCATGGTGATTTAAGGATAAGTTTTTCAGGTTGGTATGGAGAGAGTCAGGTTATAAATAAAGCGTGTAAGGAGCAGCTAATCGGTGAGCCGGATTATCCGATACCCCTGGAAATATTTCGTTACGAGGCCGGCATATCGTGCCATAGGCTCCGGTTCGAGCATCACCTTATGTTTCAGCGGCGAAAGATGAATCAGATGAGGGCCGTCTTCCTGCATCGACACCACCCCCATATCATACCAGTCGCGGCCGTCGCCATACGGCACCAGGATTATGATGTCGCCGTTTTGAAGCTCGTCTGTGATCTCCTTTTTCTTCATCGCCTCGCGCTTGAGCGTGGGGATGCGGTGGGTGCGGAATCCCATCTCCCACAGGCGCACCGTCTCATAATTGGCTGAATCTGAGAGAGCTGCAAATTTTCCGCGGTTGCGGCTGAGCTCGTCGAGAGATTTGGTGCGCGACTCCACTCCCGGGAAGTTTTCGGTGATCTCCTTCAAATTCCCTCTGGCTACATTGTCGGAAATCCAATCCGAGGTGTGATACATTATGGAGGGGAAACCGCCGTTCTCGCCGCGGCGGCAAGAGATATCCTTGAATTCGCGCCAGAACGCCGTCCAATCGGCGTCTTCGCGACCGGCAGCCTTGGCCAAAGCCACTGCATTGTTCACGAAAGAGAGCGGAGTGAAGGAGTCCACGTTGATTCTCAAGGCTCCCACGGAGTCGGTTGAGAAGAAATTGTCTTCGCCGGCGTCTGCAAGCTGCATTGCGGCGGCGCAGATGCGGTCGCCGAGCGGGGCCGTGCGGTCCAGACTCTTCAGAATCTGATTGATGCGCAGGGTGTCTTCAGCGCAATGGAAACTCGCATCGGAGGCGGTGCGCGCCTTAGCTCCCGCTACGGCCATCACCATTGCTATAAGTATTAAAAGCCTGACTTTCATTGGCTTGTTTTGTTATGCTTTCCTGGTTTGGGACAGACCGGATCAGCATCATCGGTCTAATCTATGCAAAATTAGCAAAAAAAGTTGGAAAACAAACAACCACCCTCCTCCCGCTGTTTACACCTAGCAAAGTGGTCGGTTCACAACCGCCTCGGGTTGGGCCTGGTGCGACGAGGAAGCAAAAAGGGCTGCTCTTGGAGAATGGGCAGCCCTTATGAAGAATATCTCTTTCCGTATTATCTTATCACGACTTTCTTTCCGCCGATGATGTAAAGACCCGGAGCGAGAGCTCTCACTTCTTGCTCGGAAGCGTTTCTGACTACCAATAATCCGGACGTGGTGTAAACATCGGCATTGACAACGGTGTCAAATGTAACGGCTTCTACAGCTTCAGTGTCATCATCGTCATTGTCATCGTCATCTACGCCGTCGTCTACGACATAAAAACCGATGAGGTTGGTGAAATTCGACCACGGCAACGTTTTGCCGTAATCAAGCCTCGACGTCCCCGGCACATAGAGCTCTGCCACGGGATAGATCTCAGAGGAGAAAAGATAGGAGCCGTCAGTTGTGGGAGGCGTAGGCGAATATAATCTTATTTTCTCTATTGCGTTACAATAAAAGAAGACTCCGGTGCCAAGATTGAAATCTTTTTTGGAATTGAAGGTAATGCTCTTGAGAGACTTACATTCATAAAAAGCGTAGTCTCCGATTTCGGTTACTTTAGCCGGGATTTCGATGTTTTCCAACCCCCAGCATTCATAAAACGCTTGCATGCCGATTGTTCTTAAAGAATTTGGGAAGGTAACACTCTTGAGACCTGTGGCGAAGGCGAAGGCCTCGATCCCGATTTCTGTTACAGAAGAGGGAATTGTATAATCGCCACCCACTGCAGCGGGGAAGGCCAGCAATTGTTTCTTGTCGGCAGAGAAAAGCACGCCGTCAACGGAGCAGTAGTTGCTGTTCCCTGGTGCTACATTTATAGACTGCAGACCCTCGCAACCTATGAAAGCAACTTCGCCGATCTTGGTTACAGACTCGGGTATGGTCAAACTTGTCAGCCCTGCGCAATACCAGAAAGCAGCATCTCCGATTTCTTGCACGGAATTCGGAATCGTCACGCTTTTCAACACTCTGTTTTGGCAGAAGGCAACTTCGCCGATTTCAGTTACTGTCGAGGGAACGGTATAGTCTATAGCCAGGCCACCAGGGAAGGCCAGCAGCTGTGTTTTGTCGGCTGAGAAAAGCACTCCGTCAACGGAGCAGAAGTTGCTGTTACCCGGCGCCACTTCTATTGCTTGCATTTTTGAGCAATAATCAAATGCCGCATACCCGATGGACGTCACCGAACTGGGGATGTCTACTCTTCCGAGTTCAATGCAATATCTAAATGCCTGGTCTCCTATCGATTTCACCGAGCCCGGAATGGTGACTGAAGAGAGACTGTAGCATGAGTAGAAAGCGTGGTCAGGGATTTCAGTAAGAGTATTCGGGATGACTACACTTGTAAGCGCACTAGATTCAAAAGCCGAAAACCCCATACTTTTTAATGAAGAGGACAGCGTCACGCTCTTTAACGACGAGCAGGCACCGAACGCCTGGTTGCCTATTGTAGTGACGGAATTAGGGATCACCACGGTTTCCAACCCGTAGCAATTGTGGAAAGCCACATTGCCGATGGAGGTTACCGAGGAAGGGATCGATACGCTCGTCATCTCTTTACAAAGAGAAAATGCGTTGTCTCCGATGGAGGTGACACGATATGTCTTCCCGCCACTGACAACCGTTTCGGGGATGGTCACAGCTCCGCTTACATATTTGATATTGTCAAAGTTGTTCTCTGAAAGATAAGTTACTTCAGCTGTGCCCGCGCTCTCGTTGAGATTGTAGTACAAATCGCCAATCTTCGTGGAGGCGTAAGAGCTCGCCACCAGAAGGAGTGTAAATAAGAGAGTAAAAAATTTCTTCATAGGAGTTCGTTTAGTTATAGGGGATTATCGCAGGAAATGATTCCCGTCTTGCAAATATAGTAAAAACAACCGGAAATAAACAGAATTAGCAGAAAAATCGCTTACTTAGGCCGCCTTCAATAAAAATTGTTAACGCAGGGCCACAGATATGCGCCGGAATTTGAAGGCTCAGATTTTTCTCCAAAAACCGATTAACCTTTTTTTGGCAATTATTTCCTTTATACGAAAATAATTGATAATTTTGTGTTTGCCTCTCCTGTATGTAACTGATTCAGACGATCGAGCTCTTATCTTTATTGTTTCCAGTTTCTGATATGGATAAAATCGAAATAAACAGTTTGCCTAATTCCAGAGGCTCCATTTTCGCCTTGGGATTATGGGGATTAATCATTGGGATAATAGGTGGTATGGTTGGAAGCCCAATGTTGGGGTTTATGGGATCTGAGGCCTGGTTATGGATTTCTACAGGTTTGGGATTTATCGGCCTCTTGATGCAATTTTTCTTTTTCCTCTTTTTTGCCAATGCCTGCAAAAGCTTGGGGAATTCTACTTTCAATCAATGTGCCATATTAGCGTATTCACTCCTTCTCTTTGCTGTTCTGAAAGCCTGCAATTCTATTTTCAGGTCTGACGTTTTCCTCCTGATTTCTTTAATTCCCGCTTTAATTGAATTGATAATTTTCATTGTTCTTGCGGTGAAGTTCAAAAGGAATTATTCCGGACTTTTAGGAAGAGTGGGCGCGCAAATGTTGAAATTGATCAAAATTGCCTGTATCATTATCGGGATTGTAATTTTATACGTACTCATACTCTTTGTTATAGCGGGAGTCGCCCATCAATATTCCAGGCGCCTACCACATCCCTCTCTCCCGTATATCTTTATAATTTTAGGAATTACAATAGTGGGATTATCTGTTTGGCTGTTGATAGCCACTGTGAAACTATATTCCACAATGGATGAGTTGATGGTGTATGGATATGACGTCAATTACAACAGCGAAACTTCCTCTCATAATCTTCCCGAACCTCCCCTCCGGGAGCCAAAAAATTGAATTTTTATTGTCATAATGAAAGATAAAGATTAATTTTGCATAGATTTTTGTCACAAAATTAGAGCGATCTAATTTTGAAAGATATACTTGAGTACTGATGAAAAGATGTTTGACGGTGGTTGGCTTTGTTGCCGCTGCCTTATGTGCGTTTGCAAAAGGAGACATTACAGGTAAAGTGATAAATAAGGAGACAGGCGAACCGATGGATTTCGTTACCATTCAGCTCATCGACGCCAACTCCGGCAAACCGCTTGCCATAGGAACCTCTACCGACGAGAACGGGAATTTCATATTGCAGGATGTGGCCGACGGCAACTACCTTGTGAAAGTGAGCAACCTCGGGTCGATAGACCAGGAGCGCCCTGTGAAGATAGCCGGCTCGTCGCAGAGCGTCGGCACGGTGGCGCTTGCCGACGACTCAAAACTGCTGCAGGAAGTGGTGGTGGAAGGCGTCAGGAGCCAGATGCGGTTTGAGCTCGACAAGAAGGTGTTTCAGGTTGACTCCGACATAGCCTCCTCCGGACTCTCCGCCAGCGAGGTGCTCGAGGCCATCCCCTCTGTGGAGGTGGATCAGGACGGCGAGGTTTCGCTCAGGGGAAACACCTCCGTCACCGTTTGGATAAACGGCAAAGAATCAGGTCTTTCGGCCGACAACCGCGCCCAGATTCTGGAGCAGCTCCCCGGCGAAAGCATCGAGAAAATTGAGGTAATAACCAACCCCTCGGCCAAATTCAGTCCGGAGGGAACCGCCGGCATCATCAACATCATCTTGAAGAAAGACAAGCGCGCGGGCTACTTCGGCAGCGCCGAACTCGGAGCCAACACCCGAGGAGGCGGCAACGCATCGGTCAACTTCAACTACAACTCCTCCAAGTGGGATTTCTACACCTCCATAGGGTTCCGTATGAGGCACAACAAAGGCGGATCGCGCACAAGGCGTACCGTGTTCGACGTAGTTGACGACGACGGGCTCGTCCTCACGCCGGAATATTATCTCAACTCCGACGGGACACGCAAGAACCACGGCAACAACCTCTTTATCCGCGCCGGAGTCACTTACCGACTCACCGGTCACGACGAATTCTATCTCAACGGCTTCGGGATGTTCGGCCACAGGTGGGACCACAGCACCACCCGTTATTCCACCAACAGCTCCCTCCAGAGCTGGAAAAACAACAATATGTTTACCGCAAACGAGGGCGACAACCGGGGGGCCCACGCCGAGTTGGGATATAAACACACTTGGCGCGACAACCACAACCTCGACGTGATGCTCTCTTACAACTACTGGGGAGGGCCCAACACGCGCGATTACCACGAGGAACATATCTTTGAAGACGAATCTCTCAACGAAGACGAATACACCCGCCAGGAGCAAAAAATCAGCGTTCAGTCGGTGGAGGCTAAGGTGGATTACGTAAACCAGCTCCTCCCCTGGCTCAAGCTCGAATCCGGCTTCAACGGTAATTACAGTTACGAAAACACGCCCGTAGAGACTTTCGCGGGAACGGTTCCCGGCCAGCTGACGGCCAGCGAAGCGCTCTGGAACCACTTCTATTACCGCAACAACGTCTCTGCCCTCTACCTGACCCTCGGCGGGAAAGTGCACAACTTCAGCTTTTCGGCCGGTGTGCGCGGCGAGGCGTGGCAGGTCCACTTCAAGAGCCTCGGCTACGGCGAGGAGGCGGCCGACTACAAATGGAACCGCCACAACTTCTTCGCCCTTTTCCCCTCCGTGTTCCTGAGCTACGCCCTGCCGATGGACAACGAGCTGCAGATCAACTACACCCGGAGGCTCCGACGCCCATGGGGAGGACAGCTCAATCCGTTCATGGACATCTCCGATCCGGCCAACATCCGATTCGGTAACCCGGACCTCGAGCCTGAATACACCAACTCGTTCGAGCTCAACTACATCAAGAGCTGGACTATGCATATGATAAGCCTTTCGGCCTACCTGCGCACCGGCGACAACAAAATCGAACGCATCAGCTACCCCTTCGGCGAAGCTCTCTACAGCACTTTCTACAACGTCGGGAAGCAGACAAATTCAGGTGTTGAGATCGTGGCCAAAGACTCGTTCTGGAGAGGAAAAATCGACCTCACCACGACCGTGAATCTCTACAACAACCACCTCGCGGCCTGGGAAACAACCTTCGTGGCCCCGAACAACGGCGGCACTTTCAGATTGAAAGGAGCCAAGCAGAACTCTTTTGCCTGGGACGCACGCATGATGTTTTCAATCAAGCTGCCGTGGTCGTTGTCGTTCCAGGCCACGGGGCGCTACTCCTCCAAGCAGCTCACGGCGCAGGGCACACGCCAGCCCGGCTGGAGCGTCGACGCCGGTCTGCGCAAAACCTTCGGCAACTGGAGCATAGCCCTTTCCGGAAGAGACCTTTTCGACTCCCGCAAGTTTAAAAACACAATCGTCGGCGAAGGCTACACCCAGACCTCAGAGCGCTGGAGAGGCGGCCGCCAGGTGCAGCTCACCGTGAAATATTCCTTCGGAAACATGAGGAAGCAAGGGCCCAACCGCAACCAGGAGATGGAGCCCTCAGACGGCAGCGGTTACGGCGAAATGGAGTTCTAAAGTGCGTTAAATTCCGCATTTTTACTCATCGTCTAAGAAATTTTTATTATCTTTGCAGTCAGCAGGCAAAAACCTGCCGACTGTAATTTTTTTGATTCCATAATACAACGATCAAACCAGCTTTACAAATCAGATGTTAACCATCGCCTCATCCGTCGGAACGACACTCTTTCTGCAGCCTCGCAATTGAGACTGAGAACGATACATTTCCACTTGGATGGGGACTTACTATATGAACTATGAAACCTGACAACGCGCAAGAGACCGTCTTGGATCCCGTGGAACAGAACGGGTATCAAGAGGAGGGTCTCACCCCCACCGGTCTTCCTGAAAACGCATTTCGCGAACTGGCTGCAGACGAGGAGTATTCTCCGCTGATGCATCCGGCCCACGAGCAGAAGGAAGTGACCCCCTACTCGGTGATCACCGGTGTGATTATGGCAATCATCTTCTCTGCCGCGGCTGCATACCTGGGCCTGAAAGTGGGCCAGGTGTTTGAGGCTGCCATCCCCATCGCAATCATCGCCGTGGGCCTGAGCAACGCCCTCGGGAAGAAGAATTCGCTCGGCCAAAACGTGATAATCCAGAGCATCGGTGCATGCTCGGGCGTGGTGGTGGCAGGCGCCATCTTCACCCTTCCGGCCCTCTTCATTTTGCAGGCCACCTATCCCGACATCATGGTGGAATTCTATCAGATATTCCTCAGCTCGTTGCTCGGCGGTATCCTCGGCATACTCTTCTTCATTCCGTTCAGAAAATATTTCGTAAAAGATATGCACGGGAAGTATCCCTTCCCGGAAGCCACGGCCACCACTCAGGTGCTCGTGTCGGCGCAGCAGAGCGCCGGCGCGGCGAAGGAAGGCGGGCAGGCCAAGACGCTCATCATCGCATCGCTCATCGGCGGTATCTACGACTATATCGTGGCTACCTTCGGATGGTGGGCAGAGACCGTCACCTCCACGGCCTCCGCATGGGGGCAGGCGATAGCCGAAAAGACGAAGTTGGTGCTCAGCTGCAACACCGGCGCCGCCCTTCTCGGTCTTGGCTACATCGTGGGGCTCAAGTATGCCTTCGTGATCTTCGCGGGCTCGATCTTCGTGTGGTGGATCATCATCCCCCTTCTCGGAACCTACGGGAGCCCCGAGTTCGCTCTGATGGAGCCTGACATGATATTCAAGGATTATGCGCGCCTCATCGGTATCGGAGGCATCGCCATGGCCGGCGTGATCGGCATCATCAAGTCGTGGCCCATCATCATGCAGGCCGTTGGGCTCGCAGGCCGCGAACTGAAAGGGAACGCGCAGACCGGAAACGTGCAGCGTTGGCAGCTCGACATCTCTATGAAGAAGATTGTGTTTATGGTGATGCTCGCGCTCATAGCAGTGTTGCTCTTCTTCTGGTTCGGCGTGATCCACACCTTCTGGCAGGCAGCGGTGGCTTGGGCTGTAGTGGCCATAATCGCGTTCCTCTTCACCACCGTGGCGGCCAACGCCATCGCGATTGTAGGCTCGAACCCCGTGAGCGGCATGACGCTGATGACCCTTATCATCGCATCTGCCATCTTCGTGGCAATCGGCCTCAGCGGCTCGAGCGGCATCGTGGCTTCGATGGTGATCGGCGGTGTGGTTTGTACCGCCCTCTCCATGGCCGGCGGTTTCGTAACCGACCTTAAGATCGGCTACTGGGTTGGCTCAACCCCCCGCAAGCAGGAAACGTGGAAATTCCTCGGCACTCTCGTCTCGGCAGCCACAGTGGGCGGCGTGATCATGGTGCTCAACAAGGTTTACGGCTTCTCTGGCCCCGACGCTCTCGTGGCTCCTCAGGCCAACGCAATGGCCAAGGTGATCGAGCCTCTCATGATGGGCGGCGAGACTCCCTGGATTCTCTATATGGTAGGAGCGATTCTCGCCCTCATCCTCAACTGGCTCGGCGTTCCGGCCCTGGCCTTCTGCCTGGGTATGTTTATCCCCTTGCAGCTCAACACACCGATGCTCGTGGGCGGCGCAATCGCATACTTTGTAAGCAACTCCTCGAAAGATAAGGCGCTCAACGACAAGAGGCGCGACCGCGGTACCCTTCTGGCTTCCGGCCTTATCGCCGGCGGTGCTCTATTCGGAGTATTTGCCGCTATCACCAGGTTTGCCGGATTCGAGTACACCACTCCGGGATCGGAGAAACTCACCCAAATTCTCGGTTGTGTGGCTTACCTGCTTCTGATCGCCTATCTGATCTGCGACAGCTGCAGAGCGAAAAAAGATAAACAATCAGCATAACTATAAATCAGCTTTAACCAAAAAATAAAGTTTCTATGGGAAAGAAAGCATTCGTTTTTCCGGGCCAGGGAGCTCAGTTTGTAGGGATGGGAAAAGACCTCTACGAGAGCAACGAGACGGCCAGGGAGATGTTTGAGAAAGCAAATGAGATTTTAGGATTCCGCATCACCGACCTGATGTTTGACGGAACTGAAGAAGACTTGAGGCAAACTAAGGTGACCCAGCCGGCCATCTTCCTCCACAGTGTGATTCTGGCCAAGGTGCTGGGCGATGAATTCAAGCCCGACATGGTGGCAGGCCACAGCCTGGGCGAATTCTCGGCTCTTGTGGCTGCCGGTGCCCTGTCGTTTGAAGACGGCCTTCGCCTCGTGGCCAAGCGTGCCATGGCCATGCAGAAAGCGTGCGAGCTCCAACCCTCCACAATGGCTGCAGTGCTCGCCCTTCCCGACGAGAAGGTAGAGGAAATCTGCGCAGAGATTGACGACATTGTGGCTCCCGCCAACTACAATTGTCAGGGGCAGCTCGTGATCTCCGGCACTATCGAGGGTATCGAGAAGGCTTGCGAGAAACTGCTTGCCGCCGGTGCCAAGAGAGCTTTGAAACTCAAGGTGGGCGGCGCTTTCCACAGCCCGCTGATGCTTCCGGCTCAGGAAGAGCTTGCCGAAGCTATCGAGACCACGGAATTCAAGACTCCGGTTTGCCCGGTCTACCAAAACGTAGATGCCAAACCCCACACTTCGCCCGAAGAGATCAAGGAGAACCTTGTGAAACAGCTCACCGCTCCCGTTCGCTGGACCCAGGACGTAGAGGCAATGATAGCCGACGGCGCCACTGAATTTGTCGAGCTCGGGCCGGGCTCTGTGCTCCAGGGATTGGTAAAGAAAATCAACCGTGAAGTTTCAACATCAGGCAGACAATGAACGTAGCAATCGTTGGCGCAAGCGGCGCCGTGGGCCAGGAGTTCCTCAGAGTGCTCGCCCAAAGAAATTTTCCGATCGACAATCTCAGGCTTTTCGGCTCGGAACGTTCCGCCGGCAAGACCTATAAATTTAAGGATAAGGAGATCACCGTAGAACTTCTCAACGATGATTCCGACTTCTCGGGAGTGGATATCGCGTTCACGTCGGCCGGCGCCGGCACTTCGAAGAAGTATGCCGAGGTTATCACGCGCCACGGCACAGTGATGATCGACAACAGCAGCGCCTTCCGTATGGACCCCGATGTGCCTCTCGTGGTGCCCGAGGTAAACGGCGAAGACGCCCTGAAGCGACCGCGCAACATAATCGGCAACCCCAACTGCACCACCATCCAGATGGTTGTGGCTATCGCTCCGATCAACCGCCTCTCCCCCATCAAGAGAGTGAGGGTGGCCACTTATCAGAGCGCCAGCGGCGCGGGAGCAGCTGCGATGGACGAACTGGTTACGCAGACGGGCCAGCTTTCGAGAGGCGAAGACCCTGTTATCGACAAATTCCCCTTCCAGCTCGCCTTCAACCTCATTCCGCAGGTAGACGTCTTCACCGAAAACGACTACACCAAGGAGGAGATGAAGATGTATAACGAGACCCGCAAGATACTCCATTCCGACATCATCAAGGTGTCGGCCACCTGCGTGCGCGTGCCTGTGCTCCGCGCCCACAGCGAGGCTATCTGGCTCGAGACGGAAGCCCCGCTCGAGGTTGACGAGGTGAAGCAGACGCTCCGCCAGGCCGAGGGAGTGGTGGTGGTAGACGATCCCGCCAACAGGGAGTATCCTATGCCGTTCGACCGCCAGGGAAGCGATCCCGTATACGTAGGGCGCATCCGTAAGGATATCTCCGATGAATGCGGCATCACGCTCTGGACCGTGGCCGACCAAATCAGAAAGGGCGCCGCGCTCAACGCCGTGCAGATAGCCGAATGGCTCGTCGCCCACAACGGTCTCTGACAAACGATTCCGACGAATGGTAGAGAGCATTTTCAACAATCTCGACTACGAACCTTTGCGAGGGCAAATCCTTTTGGTGAATGCCCTCGCGGCTTTTACCGACAACCGTTCCCCGCGCGACGTTTTCGTTCTAAACGGATATGCAGGCACGGGGAAGACGTCGATAATGGGCGCCTACGTGAAGGCAATGAAGCAGAAAGGGAGAAACGTGGTGATTTTGGCTCCTACGGGGAGAGCGGCCAAGGTGGCTTCCCAGTTTGCAGGCTTTCCGGCCTCTACCATTCATAAACGTATATACCGCACTGACGGAGTGGGGTTTACGGGTCATTTCTTCCCGGTCCCCAACACCGACCGCGACACCATCTTCATTGCCGATGAGGCTTCGCTGATCACCGACAATCCCTACACAGGCGAGTCGCTTCTGCAAAATCTGATTCGCCACGTCTATAGCGGGGAGAACTGCAACCTCATCCTCGTTGGCGACACGGCCCAGCTCCCTCCCGTGGGTCAACCCGACAGCCCCGCAATGCACAAAGAGCGCCTTAAGTCGCTGGGGCTGAACCCCTTCGGATTTACTCTTGACGAACCCGTAAGGCAACGTCGCGGCAGCGGCAAACTCAAGGTGGCCACTTACATCCGTATGCTCGGCGAGAAATGGAACATTCACGACGGTGGGAAGGTGCCCGTGTTGCCGCTTTCCAAATTCAACGACATCAAGGCCGTAAGCTCGGCGGATCTCATCGACACGCTTTCCGACTCGTGGAACGACGTCGGAATCGAAGAAACCATCATAATAACCCGATCCAACAAACGGGCCAACAACTTCAACCAGGCCATCCGCAACCAGTTGACGTTTGCCGAAGCTCCGCTCGAGAAGGGCGACCGCCTCATCATCTCGAAAAACGACTATTACTGGAGCAAACTCAACAAGCTCGAGCAGTTTATCGCCAACGGAGAGACTGCCATTGTGGAGTGGGTGGGTAAGAGCGAGAAAATGTACGGGCGATATTTCACCGACGTGGAGCTCACCTTCCCAACTACTGAGGTCAGAATCAACGCTAAAATCCACCTGCGCAGCCTGATGGCCGAAGGGCCCGCGATTCCCGACACCGAGATGCACAAACTTTACAACCGCATCCTCGCCGACCGGGAAGAAGAACCGCTTTCGGCCCGCATCAAGGCAGCCTCGGCCGACCCCTGGTACAATTCGCTTCAAGCCAAATATGGGTATTGCACCACCTGCCACAAGGCCCAAGGCGGCCAATGGAAACACGTCTACATCGATATGGGGGGCATCGACACCTCCAACCTCACCGAGGATTTTTACCGCTGGTTCTATACCGCGCTTACCCGCTCTACGGAGAAAGTTTTCCTCATCAATCCCACCATCAAAATCAAATAGCTTCCTTTCGTGGGGAGCCTCTACGCCGTAGAAATTCCGATTCTGCCGTTATTTTGTTTATTCTGCAAATAAAGGTGAAAATTATGGTGTAAATTAACGGCCTCGGTATTGCATAAAACTTTAGATTTTAGTAATTTTGCGCTTAGAAAAAGCGGGGAATGCAAAGAGCTGATTTTGGCCCCGCAACCAGGTAAAAAAACTTAATCTCAACAAACATTTAATCATGAGAATTGAAAAAATTATCGGGCGTGAGATTCTTGATTCACGCGGCAACCCCACAGTAGAAGTAGACGTTATTCTTGAAAGCGGCGTAATGGGACGCGCAGCCGTTCCGTCGGGCGCTTCAACCGGCGAAAACGAAGCTCTCGAGCTCCGCGACGGCGATAAGAATCGCTATCTCGGCAAAGGTGTGCAAAAAGCTGTGGCTAACGTCAACGGTCCTATCGCCGAGCTCCTCGTGGGCCGCAACGCTCTTGACCAGATCGGCATCGACGAGGCTATGATCGCTCTCGACGGCACTCCTACCAAGTCAAACCTCGGTGCCAACGCCGTGCTCGGCGTTTCGCTCGCTGTGGCCAAAGCTGCCGCCAACTATCTTGACCTCCCGCTTTACAAATACATCGGTGGCGCCAACACCTACGTGCTCCCCGTTCCGATGATGAACATCATCAACGGCGGTGCCCACTCCGACGCCCCCATCTGCTTCCAGGAATTCATGATTCGCCCCGTTGGAGCCTGCTGCTTCAAAGAGGGTATCAGAATGGGTACGGAAGTTTTCCACAATCTTAAGAAAGTGCTCAAGGCCCGCGGCCTCGCCACTGCTGTAGGCGACGAAGGCGGTTTCGCTCCCAAGCTCGAAGGTACTGAAGACGCTCTCAACGTGATTCTCGAGGCCATCAAGGCTGCCGGCTACGAACCCGGAAAAGACATCACAATCGGTCTCGACTGCGCTGCTTCTGAATTCTACATCGACGGCATGTACGACTACTCTCAGCTCAAAGACGGCACGAAGAAAGAAGAAGGCGGCAAGAAGCTCACCAGCGAACAGCAGGCCAAATATCTCGAAGAGCTCATCAACAAATATCCTATCGACTCGATCGAAGACGGCATGGCCGAAAACGACTGGGAAGGCTGGAGACTCCTCACCGACC
>JAFLTX010000013.1:0-1823 GCA_022509145.1 Muribaculaceae bacterium
GTGAATTTCAATGACTGGAGGTGGTCAAAATTTTTGACCACCTTATTCTTTTCCTCTTTTGTTAATTCGATAATGAATCCTTTCGGGAATTTGTCGGGATTGTTTTTTACCGCTTGATTTATAACTTTTGTTTCTACTCCATATAGTTTTGCAACATCAGCAGCCAGAATAACGTCTTCTCCTCTCAAAGGAATTATTACGTCTTTTACATTATTTATTGTAATTATATTATTCATCTTTTCCATGATTATATAAAGACCTTTTCAATTCAGAAATTTTTCTTTGAACTCTGCGATGGCTGCTGTGATTTCGTTCTGAAGGGTTTCGATGCGACCGAGCACTACCTCCGGGGCTTCGTATTCCACCTTCACCTTCTCTATCTCCTTGTATTTGTTGATGGATAGGTCGTAGTCATTGGCTCGTATCTCCTCAACCGGAACGAAGAACGACTGCTCTTTGCGTGTCCTGTTTTCCTCTCCTTCCTTGTTATGGAATCGGGTGATGATGTCGGGGATGTCGTTCTCCTCAATCGGGTTTCGTTTGTCGTCGAGCGAGAAACCGTCAGCCTTCATGTCGTAAAACCAAACCTTGTCAGTGCCTCCGGCATTGGTCTTGGTGAATATCAATATGGCGGTAGATACCCCTGCATACGGTTTGAAAACACCCGAAGGCATCGAGATTACAGCCTCCAGTCTGTGGTTGTCTATCAGCGTTTTCCTTATGGCTTTATGGGCGTTGCTGTTGCCGAACAACACACCGTCAGGCACGATGGAGGCACATCTGCCACCGGTTTCGAGTATGCGTGTGAAAAGCGCCAGAAACAGCAGTTCCGTTTTCTTGGTCTTGGCGATGGCGAGCAGGTTCTTGTTTACCGCCTCATAGTCCAGACTGCCTGTAAACGGTGGATTTGCAAGCACAAGCGTGTAGCGGTCGGCATCGGTGTTGTCGGTGGATAGCGAGTCCTGATACTTCACATCCGGATTGTCTACACCATGAAGCATGAGATTCATGGCTCCGATTCTGAGCATCGTGGCATCCGTGTCGAAGCCGTGGAGCATCTCGCGCTTGTAATGCTCGGCATTCTCCCTTTTCAGCAGATCGTTCTTATATTTGTCCTGCACATACTTCGCAGTCTCCACAATAAACCCTGCCGAGCCCATAGCCGGGTCGCAGACACTGTCTTTGAGTGTTGGCTGCATCAATTCCACCATCATGCGGATGATATGCCGGGGAGTGCGGAACTGACCGTTGTTGCCCGATGCAGCCATCTTGCCGAGTATGTATTCATAGACATCCCCCATCGTGTCGCGGTTGTTCATATCGAGATTGTCGATACTCTCAACAATCCTTGTCAGGGTTCTCGGGCTTTGGATAAGGAAAGTGGCGTTTTGCATAAACCGGCTGTAGGCTGACTCCTTACCCTCGTTGAGATTCTTGATGAAAGAGAAGGCGTCACGGCTCACGACCCTGAACATTGCTTCCGGTTCAAGGTTCTTGAAAACATGCCACCGCATCGAACTGTAAGGCACATCGCGGTCGGTGTCGGGATTGTGCCACTCCCCTTCCTTAAACACCGGATCCTTCACCTTTATACCGAAAGCGTTGGCATTGGCTTCACTGGTGCGTTGGGCATCATCGAGCATCTTCATAAAGAAGAGATATGTCATCTGCTCGAGGATAGTTATGGAGTTGGTTATGCCACCTGTCCAGAAGGTGTCCCATATTGAGTCAATCCGGTTTTTTATCTCGCCAGTAATCATTTTTCTCTATTTAGGGTAATATGCACAAAGTTAAACAAAACTTTGCAAAAGCCCATTAAATTA
>JAFLTX010000013.1:1923-7904 GCA_022509145.1 Muribaculaceae bacterium
GGGAATCTCTTTTTACGAGACGGTGGAGGTGATGGTGCCGTTGGCGAGCTCGGTCTTGAGCTCCGCACCGGGCATCGCGGCGGATGCATCGCGAAGGGCCTTCCCGTCGACGCGGGTGATGGAGTAGCCGCGCTTCAGGGTGTTCTCCGGCTTGAGCACATCCACGATGCCGAAGATCGACCGCAGTTTCTCCTTGCCGCGCGTCACCACAGCCGCTGCAGCCGCAGGCAACTGGCCCTGCATCGCCTCGAGGCGCGCTTTCTCCCGCCCCGTGGCGCCGGCCACCAGCATCGGAATCGTGGTCTGGACCGACTTGAGGCGAATCGTCTCCTTCTCCAGGATATTGCGGCTCAACGAGGGCACGAAGGTTGAAATCTGGGCCAAACGGCGGTTCTCCCCTTCGAGGCGAAGCGACGTCTCGCGGGTGATCTGCGTGACTATCCCCACAGCCTTCTGCCAGGCCTCGCGCTGATGGTTGACGAGAAACTCCGCCACGGCGGTAGGGGTCTTGCAGCGGGTGTTGGCTATATAGTCGAGCACGCAGTTGTCGCGCTCATGCCCTATACCCACGATCACCGGCAGCTCGAAGAGGCAGACGTGTTTGGCCAGCTCATAGTCGTCGAAGCAGTTCATGTCGGCAGTGGCTCCGCCTCCGCGGATTATGACCACGCAATCCCACCTGTCGCTTTCGGCGGCGATGCGCCCCAGGGCGTCGATAACCCCGGCGGCAGCCCTCTCGCCCTGCATCGGCGAATTGAAAATATGATACGTAAACCTGAACCCGTCGGGATTGAAACTCAGCTGGTTGACGAAATCCCCCAGACCGGCGGCGCCTTCGGCCGAGATGATGGCGATGCGCTGCATGTCGGGGTTTACGGGCACCTGCTTGTTGGCGTCGGCGATGCCTGCCGTCTGGAGCGCCTTCAGGATCTCCATGCGCCGGCGCAGGATGTCGCCCTCGTCTACATAAGTGGGGTCAAGGTCGGTGATATTGAACGAGAGGCCGTACTGGTTGTGGTGGTTGGCACTCCCCTTCACCTTCACTTTGATACCGTTGCGCAGAGACTCGCCGCGCTCTTTGAAGTAGCGGGTGCTGAGGGCGTTGTAATAGCTGCGCCATATCGTGGCCCTCATACGAGCCAGGGTGCGGCCGGCGTCATCCTTCTGGATAAGGTCGGCATAGAAATGGCCGCCATGCAGCGAGGCGTCGCTCAACTCGGCCACCACCCACACATTCTGGATGGCAGGGCTGGTGTGGATCACGTTTCCTATACGCGCGGTGAGCTCGACCAACGACAGCGAGCTATCCACAATCTCTTCTCCGCTTTGCAGGGGCATGGCGATAATTGCAGGGTATTTACTCTTTGGCGGGTTGGGGCTTCTCCACTCCGATCTCGATCAGAGCGCCCGTGACGGGGCTGAAACGCGCGTAGGAGGGCGCCTTCTTGTCGGTGAAGAGCGCGGGTGCAAGCGCGAAATGGGTGCCGAACTGCGAGAAGTCCATCTCCTGGTCGAAGTAGCCGCCCTCGTCGGTATAGATCGAGATTTTGGCCGTGCCGGGGATGGCATATACGATGCCGTCTTTCGGGAATTTCTTCGCCTCGCCCGTGGCGTCGACGGGGAGGGTGCCTTCCATCAGCACCTCCGTCTTGATGTAGACGGGGCTTCCCGAGAAGTCGTCGGCCGGGACGATGCCGGAGAAATCGCTCAGGCGGAAGAGGATCTCCTCCCCTTCCTCGTCGGGAATATAAGTGAACTGCGAAGAGAACTCATCCACGCTCACCGAGCCGGCGAAAGCACGCGCCAGCGCGCTCTCCTGCTCTTTGAGCGAGTTGAGCATCAGCTCGAGCTGGCGTCCGTCGGTGGGCACGTTGTCGGCAGTGCCGCGGGTCAGCGAGAGGTAGGAATCCCTTACGTCCATAAGCTCGTTGGCTATCATTTCGGCCTGGCGCATGCTGTTTTGGGCCGAAACGAAGTCAAGATCCACATACTGCAGGTAATCGTTGACCCCGCCTTGCGACGAGACGGCCTTCCCCTTGGCCGAACCCGATGCCGGAGCAAGCGGTTGCGGCGCCTCGGGCTCGGCGTTGATGCTCAGGAGCATCCCGTTGGCATCCACGCCTATATACGTCAGAGCGCCGGCCTTGAGCTGCATAAGATATTGGGTGTCATCGTCTTTCACTCCTACGGGCGTTACCTTCACATCGGTGATGGTCCATTTTACGGCGTCTTCCATAATCACGTCGGAAGTTCCGAGATACTTCTTGGCATACTGGCGGTAAGGGCCGGCCTTGCGTGTCTCGCGACGGGCCGTAACGGAGATCTGCAACGCCGTGGTGGGCAGAGTGTACACCAGCCCGTATTCGTTATGCTTCTCGGCGGTGAGTATCTTGGTTTGCTGAGCCGGGAGAGTCTGCGATGCCAGGCATATCAGCAGGAGCGCGATGATTTTTTTCATAGGATCGGGGGGAGAGTTTAAGAGGGAAAATCGTAGGAGAGTGATTGTTGATTGCGGGTTGTGGCCGGCGCTCTCAGAGCAATGCCGGCTTTTCGTTCTGGGTCTGCCTTATGGCCCTGCCGAGGTAATCGGCGATGTCGGATGCCGTCATTCCGTATTGGCCGAGCTCTTCGGCCGCCATGTCGCCGGCGAGGCCGTGGATGTAGACGCCGATGGTTGCGGCGATTTCGGGGCGCATCCCCTGGGCCACAAACGAGGCGATCACACCGGTGAGCACGTCGCCGCTGCCGGCTGTAGCCATGCCGGGATTGCCTGAAGAATTGATGAACACCTTGCCGCCGGGGCGCACACAAGCCGTATAGTGGCTCTTCAGCACGATGTTGATATTGTAGAACTTAGCCATCTCCACAGCCTTCTGCAGGCGGTCTTCCGAGGAGGAATGTTCGCCGAAAAGGCGGTCGAATTCGCCGGCGTGGGGCGTGATCACGGTGTATGGCGGGAGCAACGACAACAACGCCGGGCGCCTGGCGATGCAGTTGAGCGCGTCGGCATCGAGCACCAGGGGCGAGTTGGCGGTTTTGAGCAGCTGCTCCAGGGCGTCGACGGTGATGTTGTGGCTGCCGATGCCGGGGCCCACGGCCACCACCTGATGGGTGTGGTGGGGAAGCATGTCGGAGATGACGTTTTCGTTGCGGTCGGGCTCGTACATGGCCTCGGGCACGGCGGTCTGCAAGATCGGATAGCCGCTCGAGGCGGTGTGGACCGTCACCAGCCCTGCCCCGCTCTTCAACGCGGCGCGGGCCGCCATGACGGCCGCTCCCATCATCCCCTTGCTCCCGGCCATCAGAAGCACGGAACCGTAGTCGCGCTTGGCCGAGAAGGCGGAACGGGGCTTGAGGAACGGACGAACCATGAAGCCTTCCACCATCTTGTAGTCGGTGGGCGTTTCCTTGATCTTGCGGGCGTCAAGGTCGATGTCGAGCACCTTCCATTCCCCCACGATGTCGGCGTTTTCGGCAAAGAAGAAGGCCAGCTTGGGGAACTGGAAAGTGAGGGTGAGGTTGGCGTGAATCATATCGCGGTGCACCCCTCCGCTGTTGCGCTCGCTGAAGAGGCCCGACGGGATGTCGATCGACACCACGTAGGCGCCGCTGTTGTTGATGAGGCTCGCCAGAGCCTGGAAGCCGCCGGAGAGGGGGTGCTTCAATCCCACGCCGAAGAGGCCGTCGACCACAACGTCGTTCTTCCCGAGATGGGGAGGCGAAAACTCCTTGGTCACCTCCGTGAAGTCGATACCTTCGGTGGTGATGAGCTGCTTGCGCATCTCGTCGCAGTCGTGGCTCAGCTTCTCCGTAACGTTGAAGAGGAACACCTCGAGATTGCGGTATCCCTGCTCGAAAAGCTGACGGGCCACGGCGAGGGCGTCGCCGCCGTTGTTGCCGGGACCGGCCACGATGACGAACCTCTGCGAAGGCATGAAAAGCGACATCAGCTCATAGCTCACGGCCGACGCCGCACGCTCCATCAGCTCGAGGGAGTTGATTCCCTGGGCGTGACAGGTGGCGTGGTCTATCTCACGTATCTGGGTAGGATTGAATATGTTCACGTTCTGTAGTAATTCAGCTTTATATGCCGCGGAGGGCGGGTCAGACCCTTAAGGTTTGACTCACCCTCCCGGGCTTACATCTTTATTCGGCTTTACCTTCGCTGCCGAGCACGTTGATAATCTTCTCCTTGTAGAGCTTGGTCATTTCGTCGCGGGCCGGGCCGAGGTACTTGCGCGGGTCGAATTCGCCGGGTTGCTCCTCAAACACCTTGCGGATGGCGGCTGTCATGGCCAGACGGCTGTCGGAGTCGATGTTGATCTTGCACACGTCCATCTTGGCGGCCTTGCGAAGCTCTTCTTCGGGGATACCGATGGCGTCGGGGAGCTTGCCGCCGTGGGTGTTGATTATGTCGACGTATTCCTGGGGCACCGACGACGAGCCGTGGAGCACGATGGGGAAGTCGGGGAGTTTCTTCTCAACGGCCTCAAGCACGTCGAAAGCCAACGGAGGAGGCACGAGGCGGCCTGTGGCGGGGTCGACGGTGCACTGGGCCGGAGTGAACTTGTAGGCGCCGTGGCTGGTGCCGATCGAGATGGCCAGGGAGTCGCAGCCGGTGCGTTCCACGAATTCGATCACTTCCTCGGGATCGGTGTAGGTGTGGTGGTCGGAGCTGACTTCGTCTTCCACGCCTGCGAGCACGCCGAGTTCGCCTTCTACCGTGACGTCATACTTATGGGCGTATTCCACCACTTTGCGGGTGAGCTCCACGTTCTCTTCAAACGGCAGGTGAGAGCCGTCGATCATCACCGACGAGAAACCGTTGTCGATGCAGTCCTTGCAGAGCTCGAAAGAGTCGCCGTGGTCAAGGTGAAGCACGATCTGGGGATGCTCCCAGCCCAGCGAGCGGGCGTATTCAACGGCACCCTGCGCCATATAGCGCAGCAGGATGGGGTTGGCATAGTTGCGCGCACCCTTCGACACCTGAAGAATCACAGGCGATTTGGTCTCGGCAGCTGCCTTGATGATGGCCTGGAGTTGCTCCATGTTGTTGAAGTTGAAAGCCGGAATGGCGTAGCCACCGTGCACTGCCTTTGCAAACATCTCGCGGGTGTTGACAAGGCCTAATTTCTTGTAATCTACCATTTTGTTTAATATTGAGTAAAGAATAATATGTTTCTTTAATCAGGGCTGCACCGGCAAGCTACTTCCTCTTTCCCGACACGATCGAGATGAAGGTGGTGAAGAGAATCTTGATGTCAAACCACACCGAGCCGTGCTCCAGATAGTCGAGGTCATACTCGAGGCGCTTGAGCATCTTCTCCATAGTGTCGGTATATCCGTTGTAGAGAGTGGCGTAGGAGGTCACGCCCGGGCGGATCTGATAGAGCAGCTCGTAGCGCGGGTCTTGCTCCACGATGCGGTCGATGAAGTATTTCCTTTCGGGGCGCGGGCCGATAAACGACATGTCGCCGATGAATACGTTCCACAGCTGGGGGAGCTCGTCGAGATGATGCTTGCGCAGGAAGCGACCCACCTTGGTGAGCCTCGTCTCTTCCTCCACGGCGGCGCTGAGCTGGGGCCCCTCCTTCTCGGCGTCGACTGTCATCGAGCGGAACTTGTAGATCTTGAACGGCTTGCCGCCCCTGCCGATGCGCTCCTGGCTGTATATGGCCGGCCCTCCGTCAAGCTTCACCGCAATGAAGCATATCAGGAAGAGCGGGCTGAAGACAATGAGCAGCAAAAAGGAGAGCACAATGTCGGCCAGCCGCTTGAAAAATCGGAATGAGCGGGAAAACATGTTGCAAAATTAATAAATAATTCTTGATTACGTTATAAATATAGATAGAAATTACTCTTTAAACCCTTCAAGCCAGAAGATGATACCGATAGTATTCTCTACCGACCATCGCTACGTGATGCCTTGTGGCGTGGCTATCAGCTCGTTGCTGATGAGCGACCCCGGGCAGGCCTACGAC